>CAZDTF010000019.1:0-12243 GCA_964508325.1 uncultured Nitrosopumilaceae archaeon
AATCATTCAAGAATGAAAAGCAAGCTACACCAACAGAAGAGTCTGTAGGCATCACAGACTCGGTTGAATCATTCAAGAATGAAAAGCAAGCTACACCAACAGAAGAGTCTGTAGGCATCACGGACTCGGTTGAATCATTCAAGAATGAAAAGCAAGCTACACCAACAGAAGAGTCTGTAGGCATCACGGACTCGGTTGAATCATTCAAGAATGAAAAGCAAGCTACACTATCAGAATCCGTAGGTATCACTGACTCGGATCTCACGATTTCGGTTACTGGATCAAATGGCTCCATACAAAATCAAGTTTCGCTTTCAGATTCTATAGATTTAACAGATTCAGTTACTGCTTCCAATCCACAAGGTTTTAGCATACCCTTCAAGGTTCCTCATTCTGGTGATTGGGCACACCTGCTCCCGATCCTTAACGGGATATCGTTTTCTACTACTCAAAATCTAAATGGTAAAGAGGTTGAATTTGGAGGTAGACTAGCAGTAGCAAACACAACAAGCATATTTGAAACCGGTAGATCAGTGGAGCTAAAACTTCTCTTAGAAGAAGATAGAGGAGCAAACACAATTTCACATGTTGCATTATATACAAACCTCCATGGACGTTCAAGCGGTATTCTAGACAGTGATACTCGCATCAGTTATGATAAATTCGAAGGAAATGAAATAGTAGATCCAAATGGGTTCTTCTCACAAGTCAACATGACATCATCGCAAATAGATGAAACTCATATTCAAGTAACATTTGACATAACATTCGCAAAAGAAATGAAAAAATCTGATATCATAGTACGAGTTTGGACTTTGAGTAGAGACTTTTACGATACAAAAATACAGAATGCACTAGCTGTGGTACCACCTAGGACTTTGCAATTAGAACAACTGACAAATGAAACTCAAAGCGTGCCACCATGGATTAAAAATAATACAAGCGAATGGTCAATAGGGCATACAGGGAATTCAGAATTTGTAAAAGTGTTGCAATATTTTATAGACCATGGGATAATAAAATCACAACAAATCAAGACGGATACTGTAGCATCACAAATACCGTTTTGGGTTAGAAATGATGCTAATTGGTGGGTACATGGGCAAATATCAGATGATGAATTTATCCAAGGAATTCAATGGTTGATGAACAATGGAATTATCATAGTATCCACATAACAAGGGTTTTGATGGTACGAGGTTAAAGGATGAATTTCGTATTTTATTAGATAGTTTGTGTAAGTCCGCTTTTTGACATACGCCTCATTATATCTATTGTGCAAACAGAAAATTCATGATTTTAAGGCAGGCTGAGCCATATGAGAATTCAGAACAGAAAATAAAACAGGCTGAGGTATTTAGAAAAAAGATAACTGGATCACATTTAGAAATCATAAAGCTGCGGAATGAATTAAATCAATTAAAGAAGACACACAAATACATTATAATTTCAACCATATTTTTTTGCATGCTGTCCTCTGGACTAATTTTTTATATCGCTGAACACACTATTGAACAAAATATACCATTTTTGGACAAAAAATTTCTGATAGAGCCTCTCAAAGGGAACACGATAGGGATCACCATACCTTGGCATTTTGAACAAAACAAAATTGTGAATGTAAATATTGTAAATGCCGAAACGGTTCCATCAGAAAAAATTGCCGTCATAAAAGATGCTATACTTTCTAAAAAAATGGTAGGTGTTGATGGGTCAGTATCACAACAAGATTCTTTTGATATTGGCTCTGTATATTACACGGGCTGGCAAGGAGCCTTGAAAAAAGCATCAGAAAAACCTACAAAATTTTTTATACCAAAAAATTTTAACATGATCGAGTCTTCAAAAGGGGATGGTGATATAATAATAAAACTTTCGCCTCTTAAGAACGATGAAGGATTTTTGGGAGATACCAAATTAGAAGTAGATAATGGTAAAATTGTAAAATCTGTCATTACAATATATGACATTAATAATTTATCCAACAAAGACCTCTCTGGAATAATTAGACATGAATTTGGGCACGCACTTGGTTTAGGACATTCAACTACAAGCGATGATTTGATGCATGATATCATTAACAATCAACATGTCTACATTTCAAATTGCGATATAGATGCAATAGACGAACTATACAATGGTAATCAAAGTCATGAAGTTATATGTAAAACATAGCGCAACAACTACTGGTTCTAAAATAAAAGAAAGGGGGTTAGTTTTTGGCTAACGAAGGTCGTAATGTAATTTTCATCTTGTATACAGTCAGAATTTCTTTACATCTATTTCGTATGGTTACCTCGGTTATTCCAGCAATACTTGAGACATCTCGCTGCAAAATGCTTTGTCCAAGCAGTGTAGATGCTATGTAAAGATACGCAGCAGCTAATCCGTTTGGAGCCTTTCCGTCCGCAAGACTGTGGTCTTGTGTTTTTTCGGCAATCTCAGCAGCTAGTCTCTCAACTCTTACCTCAAGCTTTGCTAGGTTTGCTATTTTTGATATGTACTTGTCTAGGGTCACAACAGGTGCAGTATTGGAACCAAGTTCCATCACCAACATTCTGTAGTATTTTGCAGTCAGTTTTACATTCATTTTTTCATCTTTTGAGCTTCCAGTTGCCTTGCATATTTCATCAAGAGATCTTACTACATCGCATTGTTTGCAAGCCATGTATATTGTGGCTGCAGACATGCATGACACTGATTTGCCCTTTGCTTCAAACTGACCTTCAAAATTTCTGTAGATCATAGATGCACTTTCAATGACATTTCTTGACAACGTTAGTGATTGACAAGTTTCACCAATCTTTGATAAAATGTTGGCAAGTCTCCTCTCCCTTGGAGAAGCTACTCTAATTCTAGTCTGCCATTTTCGCAGATTGTACATCTGATTTGCTACTTCGACATTAATTGTCTTTCCACTAAAGTCCTTTGTACCTATTGCGATCTCTGTTCTAATTCCCAAGTCATGTTGCGAATAAGTTGTTTGACCCGTTGCTCTTGCAAGTTTCATTTTTTCTTCGAGGTTTGTTACCCGCGATTCCGGACCATAATCTGACATTTGTTCCATTGCAACCAAACCGCAGCCAGAACAAATTTTTTCTCCATTATGAACGTCGTCGATTAATGCCGACTGACATTCTGGACAATGTGTTTGTAGTTCTGTTATGTTCATTTTTTTCTTCCTTTAAACCGCTTTGGTCTTATTGCAGGAGTTTCTTCACCCATGAACACTTTTTTCCCAATATGTTTTTGTATGTTATTTGTCAGCGGTGTCGCAGATGCATATGGTGCATCAACAGGACCTATCATCTCTGATACTTTTGCAATTCTTGTGCCAGTATTGTCTACTAACAATTGACCATCACGCAGCGGTTTAGACAGCCTAATTATGACTCTACCGCTATTGGCCAAATGCAAAACTTCACCTACCTCCTGCAATTGATTTCACAATCAATTACCCTTATCAATAGAGTTCTGTCAAAATTACTTTAGCTCTAAGCTAGAAGAGATCTTTATTTTGATTGTTTTGCACGTTTTGCAACAAGTTTTTCCGAAATCATTGTTATGATTTTAGATTTTGATTGACCCTTTGGCAATACAATATATCCTGACCTGACAAAAGGTCTTCTTGGATACCTAACCTGATCACTTGTTTCACTAGGTTGAAGACCAGCTGCCTTGGCAGCATCAATTAATTCTTTTAGGGAAGGATCAAAAACGCTTTTTTCACGGGAAACTTTTCTACCCATCTTTTTTGGTAATGTCTTATTAAAATAATCAAGCCAGATTACGACATGTTCGTAATCTTTCATGTGATCACTTTATCAAAATTGCATTGACAGCGCCATCTTGACCTGGTCTTGATATGACTCTGCACTGACCATCTTCTGTTTCTAGTATGGCACCTTTTGATATTACTCCACGTCTTTCATAATCGTTGTTTGACTGATTTTTCAAAACTTTTAAAATCTTTGATCTTTTTACTTTAGCACCTGGGATTACAAGATTAACAAAATCTGTAGTCTTTAGTGCAAATTTTACATTTTTACCACGGACTTTGCGAGTAACAGTTACTTGTTCTCCTGACAAAGTTTCAACAGGATATCTGTCAAGTTCATATTTTCTTCTTGTCCTGTTTGGATATCTTCTTCCTCCTGTTATCTTACTTGTTGCAAGATTTTCGACAGATTTCTTCATATCTTTTCGATAAAGCAGCTCTAATTTATACCATATATTCAGTTGTTGTTGCCAATTAATTGAAAATACAATATTTGTGGTGTTGTTATATCTGAACTACAGCAGGTTGAGAATTTTCTTGAACTACCTGAGGTGGCATACTTCTAACTTTGGAGAATAGTTTCTGCTTAAGCAAGTCCTTGTCCCCCTGAATTCCAAAGTATTTTTGAAATTTATCTGTAGTTGTATAGATCTTCATTCTTCCGACATTTTGATGTTCTATGTAATCGAGTTGTTGTAAAAGCCTCAAATGAAGATATACTCCTGATCCTCTTACCTCCACAAGTCTTTTTGAAGAGATTGGTTGCATGTATGCAATATATGAAAGCGTTTTCAGCGTAGCCGTTGGCAATATGGGTTTGGAGGCATATTTTCTGATTACGGAATTATACTCTGGTTTTAGCTGAAACACATAAGATCCATCTGGAAGACTAGAAACCTCAATTGCCTTAAACACGGATTTTGTCTTTTTTACGATATTCGTCATTAATGCTAGTGCTTTTGTCCTTGATTCTGTTCCTGAGGCCTTGATTAATTCCTCAATGGTAAGTGGCCTGCCTGCTGAGTATAGTGCAGCTTCAAGCCTGGCTGTAGCCTCTTCATCACTGTCTATTTTTCCCATCTGCGAAAGTTTGAGCCAAAACGTACTTAAAAGAATGCTTTGTGAGCTGTTGATTAGGTTGTAAATTTCTATTTTACCAAAGATACTATGATATCGTCTTCGGTCTGTTCAAGCTCGACTTTTATATCTCTTGCTAGAAACAAAATGGCAAAAAAGCACCTTACCACATCTATTATTTCAAGTCCGGCAACTATACTACGAAATGAACCTAATCCAGTGAGCCGAATCTTGTTTACAATAAGTTCCTCGTATTGGCCAATTATTTTTTCAAGAGATATGAAATAATCATTAAAGTCAGGAATCTCGACCGGTTCAAATTGCATCTGACGCCTGCTTGAACGGGGATTAGCGATACTGCCAATTAGATTTTCAAGTACGTTAAGAAGTTCATCAAGTGTAACAGGATAGGTAGATTCATGTCTGTAAGGCATATTTATCAGATCGATGTCGATGTCTTCTCTTTGGCTGAGCGGTTTTTTTTCCATGGCAGCCCTTTGTAATGCAAATATGCTTTCCACTTTCATCCGGTGAATCATTGCAGAAGAAAGAGCGGCAATTCCTGCTACACGATAGTCTTTTTTACCCGCTTGATTTAGAATTTTGATCAAAATTTCTAATATTCGTATTATGTTGATGGTCCAAACGTCTTTTTTTGAAATATCAATTGGATTGAAGAGTACATTGATTGGAGGCTGTGAAATGCCTTCGCTAGGGTTCTCCTGACTCACAACAAAAAATTGATTTTTGTTTATAATATCTAAACTATCTATTTTTTTCTCGAGCATGGTCAATAATCAATGATTTGAAATCACTTTGTTATTCAAGTACGGATAAGGCACTTTTTACACATGTTTGTTAACAAATCTACTTTAAAATAATATAAGTGGACTACCTCCATTCTTGTCGTTGACAAAAGAAGCTACAAAGTTAGATCTTGCATGCACCTATATGAAAAATAACCAAACAATTTCAGCTTATCATCTATTTATGACTCTTGCAGAAAATGAAATAAAAAAAGGAGATTTTAGAGCGGGCATACTTTTGCTACTTGCATCAGAATGCAAAGTAATGCAGGGAAAAGACAGACGCAACGAGTTGTTTAAGGCTGCAAATTTTTATCTAAAGATAGCAAAGAAGGAAAAACCAGCAATTGCTAAATATGTTTATCACTGTGCAGCAAAATGTTTTCTCAGAATTGGGCAGTACGATGACGCAATGAATGCTTTTGAAAAGGCCAAAAAATACGTTTCAAAGGTTGTTGAAGAGAAAAAACCAATAGTTGTAGTTGATGACAGTCCTGCCATAGTGCTGAAATTGAATAACTACTTACAAAAACTTGGTTACAAGGACATTCATACCTTTGAAGATGGAAAAAGTGCACTAGAATCCCTTAAAAATTTAATCAAATCCTCACAAACCCCTACAATACTTCTTGATATGGACCTTCCTGATATCTCTGGTGATGTTATTGCAAAAACGCTACTTGACCTAAAACCAGATATTTCAATTATCTTGATTACTGCTGATGAAAAGACTAGCCCCCGAGTAAGAAAGACCATAGGATGGGGCTCTGCTGCCTTTATTCAAAAACCTTTTACAATTAATGAACTAAAGAACGCACTTGATATTGCTGAGTCTGGCAGCATCACGTGAGCAATAAAAGTGACATGTTAATAAGGTTGATATCTTTCATTTGAATTCCGTTGGTTCTATAATCTAAAATTTGATCAGAGAATTTTTCAATTATTTTAGATGTGGGATTCTTTTGCGAGTTTTCCTCTCTCATTACTATTATCATGTTCCACTCTCCATCGATAGTCGCTACAAAAAGGTAGTTGGGAAACGTTTTTACAAAATTTTTTACTGCTTCTATAATACTGTCGATAGATCTTGTTACTTTGAATTTAAGAAAAAGTACTTCAAACTCATCTAAACTAGAAACGCCACTTAAAACTGCCTTGTAACCTTTTATGATTCCATTTTTTTCTAACCGCTCAATTCTCTTTCTAATGGTTCTGTCGGAAACATCCACCCCAGAATTTCTGAGCCCACTTGCAATTTCCTTAGAGGGGGTCCTTGCGTTTTTGTTTAGAATTGCTATAATTTTTTGATCTATTTCATCTAAATTTGACCAACCTTCATCAGACATAGATATTATACAGCATTGCATGTGCTTTTGAATTTTGTGTTATGGTCCCACGCGCAGGACTTGAACCTGCGACAACCCGGTTTCTGTATGCCTGATAGGCTGACATCAGTTAGCCAAAAGCCAACCACTACAGCCGGAAGCTCTACCAGGCTGAGCTAGCGTGGGACTAATTTCACGCCGTATTTTCGTATTAAATAACTATCGATAATTTGTTATACTGTGTTTTATTGATTGAAAAAAATTTTAAATTTGGATATAGATCAAAAAATTTTTTGATCAACCAAACAGTATATATGTTATATAAGAAATTACGATCTTGTGTCTGGGATGTCAGCCTCAGATGGGGGTTATGTGTGTGCACCATACCTGCATAACGAGGATTCGGTTCAATTAAAGGAAACTTTGCAGAAATCCCAATACGTTGATGACATTTACTTTGTTACTGCCACTTTCTCTGAGGACGGCAGGGCTTATTTTCCATTATACGCAAATACCTACCTGCTTGCCAGATTTAATGATTCCAAAACTATTACAGAAGTTGAAAAATATAAACAGGACAAATCCACTTTTGTTTTTACAAAAGACGGCGAGTTTTTTCAAAGAGATGTAGATGGCAAGCTGAACTTGGTCTCAGTATATTATCTGGAACACATGCAATCAAATAGTGATATTTCTGAAGTTGCAACAATTATTGGAAAACGCAACAAGATAAGAAGAGCGGAAACTGGCAGCCTTAATCTTTCATCAACAAGGGAATCCAAGTTTACATTTCCATACGGCCAAAATTTAGTCGTGCTAGAGATATCAAGTGGTGACTCGCACCAGTGTGATAACAAGTACTGTGAAAAAACAAGACGGGAAGTAGCAAGAAAAGGGATAAAGCTAACAAACCTTGTTTCACTTTCTGTAATTGAGAAAATAAAATAGAAAATTCAACTCTGGTTCTTTAAAATAATTAATCGTAGATCATTATTCCATAATAGAAAAGTTATATACTCTACCAAATTCTGTTTTGGTGATGAGCAAACCTTCTGAACTTGGTGCATTAAAAATTGGTTCTTACATTTTACTTCCTGTCGACAGTCCTAGTTCTGAACCTTGCAAGATAGTTGAATATGACACCAGCAAGCCAGGAAAACACGGTGCTGCAAAGGCAAGAATTGTAGCAGTTGGGATATTTGACAAGAAAAAATATCCCCATGTATCACCAGTCAGCGCACAGGTGCAGGTGCCGCTTATTGACAAACGAGTGGGGTCGGTTATCTCAAAGACTGATTCCATAACACAGGTAATGGATTCTGAAACATTTGAGGTCTTTGACGTATCGCAAATTGAGGATGAGATAAAAGACAAGGTTATCCAGGGTTTGGATGTGGAATACTGGAAAGTCATGGACAGAACTATTATAGTCCGAATCAAGAGCTAATTGCGGATGCTGATGATGAGGAGAAAAGCCATCTGATCATGATGAAGATTATGAGTATTGAGGCATCCAGGCTTTTCTAGACATGATTTTCTAGAATAGAATTATACCATGCCAAGACCATACCAAATACATGAAGGGTCTCTGTAATGTATGTCTGTCATCAAACGTAGAGGTAACAGTAAAGGACCGCCTTATACTGTGTGAAAAATGTCTCAAACAAGTAACACGGATGGAAAAAAATTAAATTGATGTCATATCACAAGACAAAGACTTGAAGCTAGCAGCACTTTATTCTGGTGGCAAAGACAGCACGTTTGCGATTTACCAGGCAAAACAGGAGGGACATGTCGTGGTGTGCCTTGTGACAATTTTTCCGCTATCTGATGAAAGCAAATTTCTTCATTATCCAAATGTCCATGTCACAAAACTTCAGGCCCAATCCATGAGGCTGCCACACCTTTATGTGTCTAGTATATCAAATGATACCAAAACAGAGATCTCTAGACTGCAATCCCTTTTAATGCAGGCAAAAAAAGATTTTGGAATTGAAGGAATAGTTCATGGTGGAATACTAAGCGAGTTTCAAAAAAATAATTTTGAAAATGTATGCAAAAAATTAGGCTTGAAAATAATTGCACCACTGTGGGGAATAAATCAAAAAGAATACATGAAAAAATTAATTGAATCCAATTTTGAATTTATAATTACAAGTGTTTCATCTGGCGGACTAGATGATTCTTGGCTTGGCAGAGAAATCACAATAGAAGATGTTGACAATCTTGAAAAACTTTCTATAACCCATGGATTTAACATGTCCTTTGAGGGAGGCGAGGCAGAAAGTCTAGTTTTGAGCTGCCCACTCTTTTTGACGCCACTTCGAATAATAAAATCAAATAAAACTTGGGATGGGTACAGAGGAAGATTTGAAATAACCGAAGCAATCTTGGAATAACAATGCTTGATAATTTAAAAAATGGCCTCAGGGCTGCGCTCAAAAAAATAGTAAACTCTTCAGGAATAGACGATGCACTAATCAAGGAACTTGCAAAGGACATTCAAAGGGCACTGTTACAATCTGATGTTAATGTCAAACTAGTCTTTGAGATAACAAAAAACCTTGAGGAGCGTTCTCTAAATGAGACTCCGCCTCCAGGGTTGTCAAGAAAGGATCACATCGTAAAAATACTGTATGATGAATTGGCAAAGCTTCTTGGAACCGAAAAGCAGTTTTCATTCCAGCCTGGAAAGACAAACAAGGTACTCATGTTTGGGATCCAAGGGAGTGGTAAGACTACCATAACGGCTAAACTTTCTAAATTTTTGATAAAGCAGGGATATAGAGTAGCAGTAATTGGTGCAGATACTTTTAGACCAGGTGCACTGACACAGCTAAAGACAATGTGTGAAAAGGCAAACATCGAAGTCTATGGGGAAGAGAAAAACTCTGACTCGCCGCAAATTGTTAAAAATGGTTTGAAACATTTTGAAAATTCTAATTATGATATTATTATAATCGATACTGCTGGAAGACACAAAGAAGAAAAAGACTTGCTTGAAGAGATGAAGCAGATAAGCAAAGTAGCAAACCAGGATCTTACGTTACTTGTCATTGATGGAACAATTGGTCAGCAATGCTACAGCCAGGCAGAAGCATTTCATAAGACAGCACCTGTCGGTGGTATAATTATAACAAAGCTTGATAGCAGCGCAAAAGGTGGAGGGGCACTAGCTGCAGCATCAGCTACAGGAGCTCAGATAATGTACATAGGAACTGGCGAGCGAATTGATGATTTAGAAAAATTCTCACCTACAAGATTTGTTGGTAGACTGCTTGGCATGGGCGATATACAAGCATTACTCGATTTGGCAAAAAGACTAGAGACAGAAGGTAATGAGGATAGAATGAAACGAATCTCGCATGGAAAGATGAACATGGAGGACTTTTACTTTCAAATCGAGCAGGCAACAAAAGCTGGAGGGCTACGCAGCATACTAGACAATATGCCTGGCATGTCTGGCATGGTAAAAGAGGACCAAGTTGACCAGCAGGAAGAAAAGATGGAAAAATGGAGATACATCATCCAATCCATGACAAAACTTGAAAAAGAGGATCCTGATCTGCTCAATGCATCAAGGATTAAGCGTATTGCCCGTGGTTCTGGATGGTCAGAACACGAGGTAAAGGATTTGCTAAAAGCCTATAAAAATTCCAAGACAATGATGAAGGCTTCAAAGGGGAGACAGATGCAGGGAATGTTAAGGAAAATGGGTTTGGGGTAACATCTTAGATCCTAAAACTCTATCAAAATAATCTAACTGTTTTTAAAATAGTTCAACAAATATCATATGTGAATAGTTATCAGTGCTGTCAGACGCTAGGAGTCAAAAACGATGCCACATTCAAAGAAATAAAATCAGCATATAGGCAACTGGTACTGCAATTTCATCCTGACAAAAACATGTCAGAAACCGAAGGCAAAAAATTCAAGTCAGTTACAGAAGCATACCAATTTTTAAAAAAAGAGCATAAAAGAACATATCAAACATCTAACTCAAAAAACACTTGGAAATATTATGGCAAGACTTCCAACAAAGAATATGATTTTAATTCAGACAAACAATCTTGGGGCGCAAGGCCAAATGACCGCTCTCCACAGGAAGACTGGGGCAGGTATACAAGACAGACAGAAAATGCATATCAGGATTTTTGGAAATACTATGAAAAGACATTTTGGCAATATTATGAAAAAGTAAGATCAGATGCTTCCAAAGTAGAAGCAGAATCAATAGAACAGGAAAAAGAAGTGCTAGTCTCTGTAAGTGTGGACCCAGGTAGATGCATAGCTTGCTGCAGCTGTGAAACCATAGCACCATCAGTATTTGCAGTTGATAAAAACGTCAAAGTAAATCCAAAATCACACGTGATAAATGAACAGGGTGACAAATGTGAAAAAATACTAGACGCTGCCCAGACGTGTCCAACAAAAGCAATCAGTGTTAGAGAGAAGGAATCAGAAAAGCGTCTATATCCTTGGTAATGTTTTATGTTTTGCATTGCTTAAGATTCTAGAAATTAATTACGAATAAAACCTACCATTTTACATGGTCATATGGGGAGAATAGATGAAAAAAATTGATTCCATTATACAAGAAACAAAAGTAATTTTAAAAGAACACCCTCTTTGTGACAATTGCATTGGAAGAATATTTGCTCCGAAACTTGGATTGACTTCTTATGGACGATTAGGAAATAAAATTAGACGTATCATAAAACAAAAAAATCCCAAGTCATGTTATATCTGCAAAAACTTGATGTCAAAGCTTGAGGTACAACTAAACAAGATGCTAGCCATGTCAAAAGAATATGAATTTTCATCGTTTCTAATCGGGGCAATACTTCAGCCATCCATATCGGACAGGGATGATCTTATCCGTTCCAAATTTAAGCTACGTGGAATTCACAGCATAAAAAATGACATAACACGAGAGATGGGAAAAAAATTTGGCAGAAGAACAAAAACAACAGTCAACTATCAAAACCCGGTCATTGTTTTTACACTCGATTTTAAAACTGAAGAGTGCGAGATAAAACCAAAACCTGTTTTTCTTTCTGGTCGATACACAAAAACTGTAAGAGGCATTCCGCAAAAACAAAGACTATGTGAAAACTGTGTGGGAAAGGGATGCTACGCATGTGAATTTCACGGTATATCCGAGTTTGAAAGCGTAGAAGGAAAGATTGTAAAATTTCTGTATGAAAAGTTTGGGGCACAGATGGCAAAAATCACCTGGATTGGAAGCGAAGATGAG
>CAZDTF010000020.1:0-12203 GCA_964508325.1 uncultured Nitrosopumilaceae archaeon
TGAATTTTGGATTACGGAAAACAAAACAGGAGCGTGATGTCAGATATTGGATTTATACTTATGACAAAGAACATTTTGCAATGGTTTTGATAAGCTCAAAAGTTTTTCAAGAATTAGGTTTTTGATTTTCAAATATCAATTCCAGTTTGAGAATCCTTGATACAATATTTGCAACAAGCAACCCAAGAAGAGCGCCACCAACAAGATCCAGTAGAAATTGTTGCATCAGGTATAATCTGCTTATTGATACCAGTATTGGATAGATCCACAAAAGATAACATCCTCTTGGAAATCGCTTTGATAGTGCAAATCCCAAAATGAATGCAAAAATTGTAGTTCTCACGGTATGGCCTGCTGGAAAAGAGCCATCAATGTTACATGGCACCCCAATATCAGCTGCTGATGTTATACCTAAATGGGCTCCCTCAAATTTCAAAATAGGCGCCTCATATCCTATATAACATCGCAGATAAGCAGAAAGCATACTTCCTATTATTATAGAAAGAAGTAAGACAAGCCCTAATCTTCTAGTCTCTTTTTTAATTAACAAGATAAAACTGGTAATGATAAGATACAAAATCCATCCAGTTTCTGTGAAGATCTGCATTGCTAGATCTATAGCGGTATTATGTCCCAGTGAATGAACATAATTTTCTACACCATTATCTAGTGGAGCGATAATTTTTGTGTAGGCAAGACCAGTAAGAGTTAAAAAAAATACAAGAAGTAAGATAAACTTTCTAGATCTTAGATCAAAATGCCACTGTTTCATCTAAAACACTCCTAACAGTTCTTTCTGGCATGCTTACCTAAACGCCAATTATTCCATATTAAAATGAGATGGAAAGTTTTACCTTCAAATTGTGCTCAACTCATTACACTCAGAATTAAAAGTCAGATCATGCACCTTAAGGAATTCCAGTATCATTTAGGCATATAAGAAAAATATTCTAGGAAAAAGTTCTATTGATTATTTTTTGGATTAATTTAATTGTAAAAGATTTTAACCACACAAAAAGATAGGAACGGCGTGAAGATCCTAACTCTTGATGAACTGTACACCAAAGGGAAGACTGTCTTTTTGCGTGTAGACATGAACAGCCCAATGGATCCTAAAACTATGCAGATCTTAGAAACAAGCAGAATACGAGAATCAACCGAGTCACTAAAAGATCTAGAGGATTCAAAGGTTGTAATTGCTTCCCACCAAGGAAGAGTTGGGAATAAAGATTATACCGGAATGGAAAACCATGCCAAAGTTCTTTCACAAGTTTTAGGCCGTGACATAAAATATGTTGAAGATGTCATAGGTTCAGAAGCTCAAAGAGAAATAAAAAACATGAAAAATGGCGACATACTTTTGCTTGATAATCTGAGGCTTTGTGCAGAAGAAAACTATGAATTTACTCCAGATAATGCTTCTAAAACAATCATGGTAAGCAGACTATCAAAGCTTTTTGATCTTTGTGTAATAGATTCATTTCCAAGCTCCCATAGAGCACATCCTTCAATCATAGGATTTTCCCACATACTTCCTGCCTGTGCAGGAAGACTAGTGGAAAGAGAAGTAAGAAGATTAGATGAGATAATGACAGTTGCCAAATCTCCTCATGTAGTGGTATTAGGAGGTTCCAAAATCAACGACAGGCTGGAAGCAATAGAGACATTGATTCAAAATGGACGAGCGGACCAAGTCTTGCTTACTGGAATTATTGCAAATGTGTTCATGCGAGCACAAGGAAGAATAAGATTCCCTTTGGGCATAAAACAAGAAGAGGAAGTAGTTTCAAAAGCTCATTCTCTTATTGGAGAATATCCAGATGTTTTTTCACTTCCTGTGGATATTGCAATTGAAAAAGATGGTTTTAGGGTAGAGATGGATGTACGGGAATTAGGAAAAGGCGACCAGATACTTGATCTTGGACCAAAGACGGTAGAGTATTACATCAAATCAATAAATGGTGCTGGAACTGTTTTCATGAGTGGTCCTGCAGGATTTTTTGAAAATGAGAAATTCAAGTTTGGTACTGAAAGCTTGCTCAAGGGAGTTGCTGATTCTTTCGCTACTACAATCGTAAGTGGTGGCCATCTTACTGCTGCATTAAAAAGATACGGCCTTGCAGACAAGATAAACCATATCAGCACTGCAGGTGGTGCGTTGGTGCTATATTTAACAGGAATCAAGCTTCCAATGATACAGTCTCTAGAAGAGGCCGCAGAAAGATACAGAGCTAAAAAGTAGCTTTACATTCTGAGTTGGGACAAACTCTTGTCTCCAATTTTCCTAAATGTATTTCCATATTACATGAATTACATTTGAATTTCTCTACTTCTGAAAAGAGTTTATACCACTGAGTTGTAAAATCCTGCGCAATTGGCCTTAAAAGACCATCATTGTGAAGTTGTTTGAAAAATTGCGGCATGTCATCAATTGTCAAGGATTGACTAATGTTGCTCCTTAATATCTCAAAGATCTCATCGTTTGTAAATCTCAAGTCGGTATCATTGAATTTTTCATAGATTATTTTTCTAATTTGTAATGGAATAGATGCTACTGAATTAATCAAATCAGAATAGACCTGATGCTTCTTCTTTTATCTTATCAGCAGAAACAGTGTCCTTTAGCTTTTCAGATACATATGAGTATATACCATACTTTAGAACTTTGAGTGATAGTAAGGCACATTTTATTCTGGCAGGTCCAAGGTCATGTAGGCCCAGGTTATCAAGGATCTCTTCTTTTGTTAGTTTTTTTACAAATTCAAAATCTTTACCCATGATAAGTTCTGTTAGCATTGAAGCACTTGCCTGACTTATTGCACATCCTTTTCCTGTAAATTTCACATCAGAGACTTTGTTGTCTTTGAGATTGATGTGCATCTCAAGCTCGTCACCACATAGTGGATTGCTGTCTTTTTTTGAAATGTCTGGGTTTTCTATTTTTCCATAATTTCTTGGATTCCTGTAATAATCCAAAATGATTTCTCGATAAATGTCTGCACTACTCAAATTCTAAACAGCTCCCTTGCTCTGTTAAGTGACCTGATAAAAACATCAATTTCTTCTTTTGTGTTATAAATATAAAAGCTTGCTCTAGATGTTGCAGAAACCTCAAGTCTTTCCATCAAAACTTGTGCACAGTGATGACCAGATCGTATTGCAACTCCATCCTCATCTATTATTGTAGCAAGATCATGTGGGTGTATATCTCCAAGATTAAATGAAATAACACCGCCTCTTTTTGCCATCTCTGGTGGTCCATATAGCTTGATTCCTTTTACTGCAGAAAGTTTTTCAAGAGCATATCTGGTTAGTTCAACTTCATGTTCACGTACTTTGTCCATGCCTATTTTGTCAAGATAATCTAAAGCCGTAGAAAATCCAATTACATCTGCGATGTTTGGTGTTCCTGCTTCAAACTTGTATGGCAAATCATTCCATGTTGTCTCATACTTGTGTACCTCTCTTATCATGTCTCCTCCTCCGTTAAATGGGACCATGTTTTCCAACAGATCCTTTCTTGCCCATAGTACACCAACACCTGTTGGTCCAAGCATCTTATGAGCTGAGAATGCAAAAAAGTCAAACCCTATTTTTGTAGATCTACCTTTAGGTGAGGAACAGATTGAGCTCCGTCAACTAGCACATGGACTCCTTTTTGACGACATTTTTTGATTATCTCGTCAGACTTACTTATTGTTCCTAAAACATTTGACATCTGGCTAAAAGTTACAAGCTTTACTCGTCCAGTATCCAAATAGGCATCAAGTTGATCAAGTATGAGCTCACCGTTGTCATCTACTCCGATGTATTCAAGCTTGGCTCCCTTTTCTTTTGTTAAGAGTTGCCATGGCACTATGTTGCTGTGATGTTCGTATTCGGTTGTTATAACAATATCATCTTTTTGTACATTTTGTCTTCCCCAAGAATATGCAACAAGGTTAATTGCTTCTGTAGTCCCCCTAACAAAGATTAGTTCCTCGCGGTTTTTTACATTGATGAATTTTGCAACTTTATCTCTTGTAAGTTCGTATGCGGCAGTGGCTTGTTCCGCAAGCTCGTGCACTGCCCTGTGTATGTTTGAGTTATAATTAAGATAATAATTACTAATAGCATCTATTACCTGAATTGGTTTTTGTGATGTTGCCGCATTATCAAAATAGACAAGAGGTTTGTCTTTGTGAACTTTACGTTTTAGAATAGGAAAGTCATTTCTGATACTTTCAATGTTAATTACACTAGCTTGCAAATTTATTTAACCTCGATATAGATCTCATTTTGTTCTATTTTAACATTGTAGGTTTTAAGAGGCACCTCTGCAGGAAGGTTTTGCGGCACTCCTGTCTCAAGATTAAAAGTGGAAAGGTGTAACGGACATGTTATTCCTTCTTCACTTAAAATTCCAGTGGAGAGATCGGCCTCTGCATGTGTACAAATTCTGTCAGTAGCATATATTTTGCCGTTAAGATTTACTAAAAGAATTTTTTTATTGTCTTGATCAAAATCAAGCATCTCCACTTTTTCTAATTCGTTTGTGCTACAGACCTTTACCCATTTTGACAAATATTTCACCTGTATTTGTAATGGCTTTCAAAGATGTCTGTTTCACGGTATCTAGTTTCTTCAATTTCTAATAGTTCCTTTAGCTTTTCATCCGATTTTATAGAAAGTTCTCTGCCAATCCATTTTGAATCTATAAGATAGGTAATCCAAGCTCTAATTTGGTATGACATTTTTCTCGAAAGAGGTTCAAGAAATCCTTCAACTATTATTTTTTGTGCATCTGACTTGTTCAGACATCGTGTACCCAAGTAAAAGAGATGCTCATCATCAATTTGGGCAACAGAAGCAGAATGTGTAGCCTTTACATCATTTGTAAATATTTCAAGGCCTGGAATAGAATCAGATTTGGCACCTTTGTCAAGTAAGATGGAATGGCCTGAAAGATAAGATTCCGCATGGTGAGCTTCTTTTTCTATTCTAATCATTCCTTTAAACAATGATTTTGAGGTATCTTTCAAAACGGATTTTTCAAGAACCCTTCCAGTGGTGGATGGTGCCACATGTATCAAGTTTGAAGTAATATCAAAAGATTGATTTTTGTTTCCAAATACTACTTCTGTATCTGTAGCATTTGCACCAATTCCAGTCAAATAGTTATCAATTCTATACCTTGAAAGAAGGGATCCAAACAATCCCAGATACCAATTCATTCTACCATCTCGTCCGATTTTTGCATTTCTTGTGGAAAAGTTTACTGTGCCTTGATCCATTGCCTGTAATGTAATCATATCAAGTTCAGTATTCTGATTCACGATAACATTGAGTAATTCAATATATGCGTGTTGTTTTTCGCTCTTTGGTGCGTAAAGTTCCTGTACAATAGATGCCTTGCAGTTTTCTTCTCCAATTACAATATTACGAGAGATTGTTGAAGTTTGGTCCATTGAAAGCGATGAAATCAGATGTATTGTTTTTTCTAAAACCAAACCACGAGGAATGTAAATGAAAATTCCCGAATTAAAAAATGCGTTATTTAGTGCAGTGTATTTATCAGTTTTAGGATCGATTAATTCAAATGATTTTTTGATTTTATCTGAATGATCTTTTATCGCATCTTGTATGGAACATATTACTAGTCCTTTTGATTTTAGTTCTGGTGGAAGGTTTATTTTGTGTATGTTTGTCCCTATTTGTACTACGTTTGGATTATCAGCAAGCTCAGCCATCCTATCTTTTACAAAATCTGGAACTGTACTATCTGAGCTAAGTGAGAATGTTACCTCTTCTGGGTTCATCCTGTTTGCATCGCTGTATTTGTTATAAAGTGGCGAAACTTCTGGTGGTAAATCTTTGTATATTGAAAAAGAATTTTTTCTATACTCTTTTAGCCACGATGGTTCGTTATTTGCAGCAGAGATTTCTTCTATATGATTTGGGCCAAGCTTTGATAGTACAAACGATGACATGTCTTCTCATAAATTGATTGATAGTCTAACCGACTGAGCCATCCATTTCCATTTTTACTAGTCTGTTAAGCTCCACTGCATACTCCATTGGCAGCTCTTTAGTAAATGGTTCTATGAATCCGTTTACAATAAGGGTTAGTGCTTCTTCCTCAGAAAAGCCCCTAGTCATAAGATAAAAGATCTGCTCGTCACCTATTTTTCCTACGGTAGCTTCATGTGTTATAGTGGCATCTTCTTGATTAATTTCTATATATGGATATGTGTCGGTCTTTGATTCATCGTCTAAAAGTAATGCATCGCACCTAACAGAAGCTTTGACGTTTGTAGCTCCCTTTGCTACGTGAAGCAATCCTCGATAAGTGGTTCTTCCATTATTTTTGCTTACTGATTTTGATGTAGTTCTAGATGTGGTGTTTGGTGCTAGATGTACCATTTTTGCACCAGTGTCTTGATGCTGATTTTTTCCTGCAAATGCAACAGAAAGTGTTTCACCGTGTGCGCGTTGCCCTAGGAGGTATATGCCTGGGTATTTCATGGTAAGTTTGCTTCCAATGTTTCCATCGACCCAATCTACTCTTGCTCCTTCATATGCATAAGCTCGTTTTGTAACTAGATTGTAAACATCGTTACTCCAGTTTTGAATTGTTGTGTATCTTAATTTTGCATCTTTGAATGCAATTAGTTCTACAACTGCAGAGTGCAATGATTCTGAAGAATACACTGGTGCAGTACATCCTTCGATGTAGTGTACCTCTGCCCCCTCGTCTGCAATAATCAACGTTCTTTCAAACTGTCCAATGTTTTCTTTGTTAATTCTAAAGTATGCTTGAAGAGGTAAATCCACTTTAACACCTTTTGGAACATAGATAAAAGATCCACCACTCCAAACTGCACTGTTTAGTGCTGCAAACTTGTTGTCTTCTGGAGGAATTACTTTACCAAAATATTTCTTAAAGATTTCAGGTTGTTCTTTTAGGGCAGTATCAGTATCAAGGAAAAGCACGCCCTGTTTTGCAAGATCCTCTCTTAGATGATGATAAACAACTTCCGATTCATATTGAGCTCCTACACCTGCAAGGAATTTTTTCTCAGCTTCTGGAATTCCAAGCTTGTCAAAGGTTGCTTTAACATCAGCCGGAACATCATCCCAATTTTTTTCTGTCTTTTCAGATGCTCTTGCATAATAGTAAATATTATTAAAATCGATTTTGCCTAGATCGCCGCCCCAATTTGGCATCGGCTTTTTCATGAAAATATCATAAGAACGTAGCCTAAAGTCAAGCATCCATTGTGGTTCGTCTTTTAATTTGCTAATCTCTACTACTGTTTCTCTTGAAAGACCTCTTTTGCTTGTAAAGACATACATTTCTGTAGAGTCTTTGAAATCATATTTACTATAATCCATATTGAGGTTCTCAGTAGTCATACGCCTACATAACACCGTTATATTATAAAAAACTTCTACACCTGTTCCTACTTGTATAGCGGAGTAGGCTAAGCTAAATAGTCAAGCTAACAAAAACAATTTTTTATTGTTTCAAAAGCTCCGGGTACTGTATGTACAGCAGCAACTATTGGGTCTGTTCCAAATTTTTTTAATTCATCTGCAGTAAATGGTCCAATTGCAACAACTTTTGGTGTTCTAAGATTTTGTAATAGCGTTTCTTTATCTGCGTCCATTAACATGATATCAAAAAATGCATTTACCGATGACGCACTTGTAAATATAATACCATCAACTTTTTTGTTAGCAAATAGTTCCCTAAATTCATTCCATTGTGAAGCATCACGAAATGAACACACGTCATAAAGATAGATTTCCTTTACCTTCAATCCAATCTTTTCAAGAAGTTGAGCTAGGAAAGGAGTAGAGGCACCACTTCGCGGAACGATTACTTTTTTTCCCTCAGCATTTAGTCTTGTAAAAACCTCACCTACTCCTACGGATGAAAACCTTTGTGGCATGTGTGCAACTCTAATGCCTTCATCTTCAAGGGCTGCTTTTGTTTTTGGACCTACTGCTATAACAGCAGTATTTGCTACTGCCAGTTGGAGTTTTTCATATTTTGAAACTTTTCGTGCGGTATCAAATAAAAGTTTCACTGCTTTTGAACTCATAAAAACTGAAAAATCTGGATCCTCTTCTTTTATTGCATTAAGAAATTCATCTATAATTTTGTCTCCCTTGCTTACAAGTTCTATTGTTGGTAGAGAAATAGGCTTAGCATTTGCGTTTGTAATTAATTGTATAAATTCTTCAGAATCTTCTTTAGAACGTGTAATGGCTATAGTTTTACCTGCAATCATTTTCTCCACCCTATTATTTCAGACAGGTTAACCACCTTACCTATTATAATTATAGATGGAGGTCTGATTTTAGCCTGAATTACCTTTTGTGAGATGTTTGAGAGATTTCCCTTTATCATTCTGTGTTGTGGCGTGGTTCCATTTTGTATTACTGCTACGGAGGTTTTTTTATCCAGTCCTCCTGCTATCAAATTTTTGCAAATTATTTCTAATCTTGAAAGCCCCATCATGATAACTATGGTATCTACAGATTTTGCAAGTTTTTTCCACTTAACAGATTCCGTTGTCTTTTTAACATCCTCATGCCCTGTCACAAAAACAACCGACGAGGCATAATCTCTATGAGTTAGTGGAATTCCCGAATATTCTGCAGAACCAATACCTGACGTTATACCAGGAATTATTTCATATTTTATCTTGTGTTTTTTAAGAAACTCTGCTTCTTCGCCGCCTCTGCCAAAGATAAATGGGTCTCCTCCCTTTAGTCTAACAACATTTCTTTTTTTCTTTGCAAACTTTAGCATCAAATCGTTTGTCGAGTCTTGGTGTTTGTAATCATCTCCGACATCACGGCCGACATAGACCTTTTCTGTACTTTTTGGTATCATAGATATGATTCCTTTGCTTACTAGTCTGTCGTAAAGTACAATATCAGCTGATTTTATTGCTTCAACAGCCTTTAGTGTAATAAGTTTGTGGTCTCCAGGTCCTGCTCCAACTATGTAGACTTTGCCTGTCATTTTTTATTCCATTCCTCTACCTTTTCTCTCCAATTTTTAGCAAGCTCTGCTATTCCCTTTTCAGCAAGCTCTGACGCTATCTCCCTTCCAAGTTCTTTTGCTTGTGAAGGTTCACCAATCTTTTCCACATCAATGGATTTGCTACCATCCACAGAGTAAACTATGACATGCAGTTTTAGCTTGTTTCCTATTTTTTGTGCAAGTGCACCAACTGGAAATCTGCAGCCAGAATCAACAAAAATAGATAATGATCTTTCAGCTTCTATGGCAGCTCGCGAGTCTGGATCCTCGATTGCTTTTAGCAATTTTATTAATTCGTAATTGTCTTTCCTTGAAACTATTGCAAGGGCACCTTGGCCTGGAGAGGGAGGAAAATCAACTGGGCGAAGCCTTTCAAATTTTACATCAAGTCCGAGCCTTCCAATTCCTGCTTCTGCAAGAATAACAGCATCATATTTTCCATCATCTATTTTTTTAATCCGAGATTCAATGTTTCCTCGGATTGGTTTGACAGCAAGATCAGGTCTCATACGTGAAACTTGAACAGCTCTGCGAAGGCTACTTGTTCCAATTATCGCACCTTTTTTGATTTTATCAAGTGTATATCCTCCTTTAGAAATGAATACGTCATTTGCAGCTTCCCTCTTTGGAATACATGCCAAGATGAGCTCATCAGGAAGCTCAGCAGGTACGTCCTTTAGGCTGTGCACTGCAAAGTCAACTTTTTTTTCAGCTACTGCTCTGTCAATTTCTTTTTCAAATATTCCTTTTTGATTTATGTTAAAAAGAGGTCTTGCATCGGTATCACCTTTAGTTTTTATTGGAATTATTTCAAATTCTGATTCTTGTGATTTTTTTTTCAATTCTGATATAACCCATTTTGTCTGAGCAAGTGAAAGCGGACTTCCTCTAGTTCCTATAGCATACTTCATGTTTTCACCGCTTTGAGAGATTTTTCATATGCTTCCAAGGTTTTATGCAAATTATCAGTGGTATGTGCATAGGATAAAAACACAGTTTCAAATTGTGAGGGTGCTACAAATATTCCATTTTTTAATAGTGTGGTAAATAATTTTTTGAATTTTTTTGCGTCAGCTTTTTTGGCAGTGGCAGAGTCTTTCACTGGTTTATCGGTAAAAAAGATCTGAAACATAGAACTAATAAAATTAATTTGGTGTGGAATCTTCAGATCTGTTGCAAAATCTTTTATGGCTTTTGCCAGTATGGTACAACCTAGCTCAAGTTTTGGATAAATCTTGTTTTTGTTCTTGTTTATAGTCTTGATTGATTCTATTGCTGCAGATACAGAAACTGGGTTGCCAGCATATGTACTCGCTTGGTATACCTTTCCTTTTGGTGATAACATATCCATTATCTCCCTTCTCCCTCCAACAGCTGCAATTACAAAACCATTTCCTAGTGCCTTGCCAAGTGTTGTAAGATCTGGTTTTATTGAGTAATATTGTTGTGCGCCGCCTGGAGACATTCGAAATCCAGTAACTACTTCATCAAATATCAGAGGTATATCATAATCTTTTGTGACTTTTCTAACCTCAGTTAGGAATTTTTTTTCTGGCAACACCAATCCCATGTTTGCCAATACTGGTTCTATTATTACACCTGCAATATCTTTTTGTTTTTCAAGGACCGAATCAAGCTCTTGTGGGTTGTTATACTGTACAACAAGTGTATTTTTTGAAACCTCATCTAACCCTCCTTCTGAAACGGATATTCCGTTGTGAGCTGCCCCAGACCCTGCTTTAACAAGAACAGAATCATGCGCTCCATGGTAGCATCCTTCAAATTTTATTATTTTTTTCTTCTTTGTGAAACCTCTGGCAAGTCGTATTGCAGTCATAGTAGCCTCGCTGCCAGTGTTTACAAGTCGCACTTTTCCCATTGAAGGATAATTTCTTACAATTAATTCTGCTAGTTCAACTTCAATTTCTGTTGGTACACAATATAGGGTTCCATTTTTTAATTGTGATAATACTGCAGAGAGGATTTCTTTTCTCCTATGCCCTAAAAGCAGGGCCCCATATCCATTACAAAAATCAAGATATCTGTTACCATCTACATCCCAGATCATACTACCGTTCGTTTTTTTTACAAAAAACGGATACGGATCATAAAATCTGACCGGGCTGTTTATTCCTGATGGAATAATCTTCTTTGCCCTTGAAAATAATTTCTTGGAATTGGACATCAGATAAAGGTAAAATGATTATTATTATAATCTATATGAAAGTCATCATATTGAATAGGCTCGTTCAATTACCAAATTTAAAGAATTACGATTTGGTGTGTGGATATAGTATCAGTCACTAGAATTATTGTGTGGCACAATTGACTACGGTATCGTGACTTGCATTGCCAACTGTACAAGTGTTGTGTCCATCTCCACCATCAATAATATCTGAGCCAGTGCCTACGGTTATTTTGTCATTTCCCGAATCTCCTTTTATAACATTATTACCATTGCCAGCTATTATGGTATCGTCTCCACTGCCTCCTAATATTATGTTATCACCATTTCCTGCAATTATACAATCGCCAGAGCTACCAGCTCGAATGATGTCATTGCCACCAAGTCCTATTATCAAATTGGGAACACCGCTTTTTCCAACTAGTATATCGTCATTTTCTGAACCCATTACCAAATTGTAAGACGATTCGGGTTTACCACATGCCAATACTGTTATTGTTTGTGTAAGCGATTTGGAATTGCCAAATTTGTCAGTAGCATTCCATTCTACTATTGTTTTACCAAGTTGGAACAATGCTGTAGCGTTGTTTGTTATTTTTGGTGATGTATCAATAATTCCAGTGGCTGTTGCTTGTCCTATTTGTATTGGCATTTTAAATGCAGTTGCATCCACAACAATATCACCTGGAATATTTAGTTGTGGAGGTGATCTATCAACTATGGTTATATTTTGAGTTGTAGTAACAGAATTTCCAGATGTATCGGTAGCCTTCCATGTCACAATGGTTTGTCCAAATGGAAATACTTGTGGGGCATCATTTGTAATAGAAGCAACACCTACGGCATCTTTTGCTGTAGCATTACCAATATCTATGCGATTATTTGTAGCACTTGTTGCATTCACAACAATATCTTTTGGTGGAATAATCTTTGGTGCAGTGGTGTCAACTACTTCAACTGTCTGAGTAGCGTTTGAGATGT
>CAZDTF010000021.1:0-12087 GCA_964508325.1 uncultured Nitrosopumilaceae archaeon
GCCCTAAAGCCATTTTGAGAATCAGTTATGTTAGGATATGATGTTGCTTGTGTTAATTTTGTAATTGCCTTGATGCCCAACTTTCTGTAGGCTGGAACTTTTCTCTCGTCATCATTAACTAAAAACCTAGAACCAATTACCATATCTACTTCTTGTTTTATTATTGGTTCTACAATCTTTGGTATTTCATTAGGATCATGTTGACCATCAGAATCTAGCGTAATCATAATGTCAGCATTTTTCGTTTTTGCAGTTTCAAATAAAGTCCTAATTGCAGCACCGTATCCTTTATTTGAGTCATGTCTTATTACAGTTGCACCTGCAGCTTTTGCTACTTCTCTTGTGTTATCTACAGACCCGTCATCGCAGATTATTACTTCTGTACAATAGGCTTTTGCGTTGTGTATTATATCCCCTATATGTTTTGCTTCATTAAAAGCCGGAATACATACTATAATTTTTTTATTAGATTTGGAATCCAATTTATCAAAGTTTACCAATTCGCAGTCTAATGATTGATGCGATAGCACATTTAAGTATTAGTTCTTTCATTCGTGAAAATACAGTTATCTTATAAAAAAGGTTTTGGACACATTGATACCCATTTTGAAAGGAGAGTTGTAAAATTGTACTCATTTGTCTCGATTCGTAGTAAGGCAGAAAACTTAACAATTTAGAATTCAATCAGCATCTAACCACGGATGGTTAATTATCATCTTCAATGTGATTATGGAGTTGAATTACCAATGGATGTAGAATTTTCTATAAAGTTAGCTGCAACAATTAGCGGTTGCTGTGGTATCTGTGTAAAATTGAAAGAATTCATCATATCATTTGTGCTATTATCCCTTTCTGTTAACGGGGAGACACCAAAATTGTCTTCCACCAATTTTAACATTGATGCAAATTCGTATTGGGTATGATCAATGTAATGATGTTTTGACCATGGTGAAATTACTAATGTAGGGACACGAAAACCCAAACCATAATTATCTACTATGGGTGGAGGAACATGATCATAAAAACCACCCCAATCATCCCATGTAACTATTATCGCAGTTGAATTCCAATAATCGCTTGCCATAATGGCATTTACTATAGTTGCCACATAATCCATGCCACAGTCTACTGATGCTGGAGGATGTTCGTCAATTGTTATCATTTTACATTTTTTTGTCAAATTTGGAGGGTGCCATCCTCCTGGCATTACCCATGAGACTGACGCCAAATTATTATTTGACAGATCGGTCAGTAGATTTCTTGTATGTTGAACATGTAGCGTAAGCTGTTCTGGATGATTTTGGAAATAGTCAAAAAGTGATAACACATCAATAATGTTAGGTGCCGTAAAATTTTTGAATCCATCATACCAAGTCCAACTTATGTTATTTGATGATAATTCTTCAGCAAGAGTAGACCAACTTAGATGAAGTGTTGAAAATCCTACATCGTCTTTTATATTCCCTGAGCTTCCAGAGGCAATATACAAATGATTTGGAAAAGTAGGCCCCATTTCTGATGAAAAGAAATTGTCATCAAGGACGTACCTATCTGCATACTCCCAGTAGTATGGTATATCTGCTCTGTCATAATAGCCCATTGTCTGGTTTGATTTTTGTGCATAAACAAATCCATCCATTTTTCCGTTGTCCCAAGCTTTGTGAGATACTTTCCAAGAGTTGTACAAGCTGCCTCCCGTTTGATTCGTGCCAGCAAGCGTATCAAAATCAGAAACGCCAGGCGGAAGCTCATCACCTACAAGCATAATGTTTTCGTTTACCGTTAACCCAAAAGGACGCACATATCCCAAACTGGTATCGTTTGGATTTATTGGAACTCTGGTGTCTGGTGAAAAGCCATTTGCTCCTGGGTAGGTACCAAAATAGTTATCAAACGAATGGTTCTCTTGAACTATAAAGACAATATGCTTTATTGGATTGTTGATTTTTGCTGTTTTTAATGGAACAGCCTGCTGATTTTCTTGTGCATATAATATTGTGTAACTGATCAAAATTATTAATCCGACTGCAAATAAAATAATAAAATCTGTTTTTTTCATAGAATGTAAATATAGGTTTGTGAAAATCTAATTAAACCTTAGGTATCGCTGCTCTTGTAACAATAATAAGAACTAAATGAATTTTATGTTATGCTTTAACTCTACCTGTTCTTTTTAATTTTTAGAACTAGAGTATAAAAAGATGTTAAATCGATAAATAATAGGTTAAACCGATTCACCATGAATTCCAACTTTTGTTGCCCTAAATGTAAAACGTCCGTTAGTACTTCCCCTGATGGCTACTTCTGCCAGAACTGTAATCGTTCCTATCTTTTACGCGATGGATACATTGACTTTGTTGGAGAATCTGAATTCTATGCAGGTGAGGTATCAAAGAAACAAATGGAGGTATTGATACAAGAAATTGATTCACTAGGATATGACGAAGGAATAACGCGTTTTTTTAGACAAAATCCTCTCCGTGATTATGTGACAAACGTTAGAAGGATAGACTGGATATCTCATTGCTTAACAAAAAATAATTTACGCTGTTTAGATATTGGAAGCGGACTTGGTAACATATCTGAGAATCTATCCCATATTTTTAAAGAAGTATATTCACTGGAAGCTGTAAAAGAAAGAATCGAATTTCAAAAAAGGAGATTCAAAAATTCTAATCTTACAAATGTTGTGATAGTGAGGGGGAATGCATTAGAACTGCCTTTTCCTGAGAATTATTTCGATTTAGTGGTTTGCAATGGTGTGTTAGAATGGGTAGGTATGATGAATTCAAACATACCTCCACGTGAAGCTCAACTCTCATTTCTACGAGAAGTAAAAAGAGTATTGTCAAAAACTGGTTGCCTTTACGTGGGAATTGAAAATAGATTCGGGCTACCATTTCTCCTTGGCGGGAAAGATCATAGTGGACTTGCGTATACTAGCCTTATGCCTAGACGATTAGCGAATTTTGCAGTGAAAAAATTTGGTTATGCCGGTGGAATATATGGCGATAAATCAAAAAGGGTTAAGGAGCAGAAGGGATACTACACTTATACATACAGTATTTGGGGATATAGAAAACTTTTCGGGCAAGCTGGTTTTAGATCCAAATCTTATTGGGCTTTCACTTCTTATAATGAACCTTATTTTTCTGGACATCTTGAGGATAAAATTGGATTAAAGGCATTTGTTCAATATTATGGAAACATTGTCAAACGATTCAAAACTCTTATTTCTATAATACAAAAAATGCCCAAGTCAGTAATTGGTCTGATGGTAAGTTTACTCTGTCCTAGTTTTCTCTTTTATTGTTATAAAGATGACTTAACAGATTCAGTTGATGATATAGTTGTAAGAAACACAGGAGTCCAAAGCTTCACTACATTAAGCGAGGGAAGTGGTATAATGTATCTTTTATATGACAAAACAGGAAAGCCTGCAAAGGTTGTTCACTTAAAGCGTTTTGGATACGATTTGCCTACAGTTTTGCCATTTTACGACAAAACTAATCCCAATTCCAATATCGCAAAGGAAAGAATTTGGTTAGAGGATTGGATATATGGAACGCCTCTAGACCCTCTTAAATCTGATGAGATCAGGAGTGCGATTAATTGGCTTATTGATTTCCAAGATAAAACTCGTGGAGCAAGCATGACCAGAAATGATATTCAATCGGATGTAAATAACGTCAAAAGTAATCTCGTGAAAATCTCTGATTTAAATAAATCAGAATATGTAAAATGGGTAAACGATTACCAAGAATATATGGAAGGACTCAGAGTTGATAAAACTGCTCAGCATGGAGATTTTTGGGTGGGAAACATATTGATTGATCGTTCTACAAACAAGATCAATGTTATCGATTGGGAATATTATAGAAAAGAAGGAAATCCTTTCTTCGATTTTGTATTTCTTCTTACGGGAGTCATACAATCAGAATGTGGTGTCGAAGCACTAAGTCGGCCCTTCAATGAAACTATAATGCTCTCATCCATTGTGAAGGAAATCAAAGTTAAGATTGACAACTATTTTGGTTTTGAACTTAATCTAGATATTCTTGTCAGATATGTTATACTGCAATTTACAATGACAAAACAATTTGAAAAGGGGCCATACGATGAAACAGTTATCACACTTAAGAAATTGCTTACTTTATTGTCACAAAAAAGGTAGGTAATCCATTTTTTGGCATTTAAGACAATGAAATTCCAGTTTCAGGTCCATCTAACAGAAAGGTAATTATCAGTAAAATAGGAAAAATATTTGATGAAAATTGGTTTAGTAACTCCATTTTACTTTCCCACAGTAGGTGGAATTTCTGTTTTCGCATTTAATTTAGCTAGTGCTCTTGCTTTTTTAGGACATAATGTTGACATTATAACTCCTCAAACTAATGGTCAAGTTGTTCAAAATCTGAGCGATAATCTGCGTGTTGTATTTTTACCTGGAGGTCGCATTTCTATGAGAAGGAAAGTCGACATTCTAAGAAACCTGAATTTTAGGAACTTCTGCCTTTTGTATACTAATAATAACTTCTTCGTTGAGGTCACTCAGTGGTTTCTTGAGCATAGATATGATGTCATACACACGAATGATTTTCTGTTTTTAGCTCTGCCAAGTACTTTTCAAAAAGAATCAATACATGTACATACTTTTCATTCACACCCCTGGAAACCCGCGAAGTTATCTACTCGTATCTTGTACCGTCATTTAGTGAAATTTATTGATCATATTACGTGCGTTAGTAAGGATCTTCCTATAGAAATTAGTTCAAATTTAGGAGTGCATTCATATGAAATAGTAAATAATGGAATAGATCTTAATTTGTTCAAGCCCGCATTGAGGAATGAAACAAATAAGGAGGTGGTGGTCGGATCTGTAACGAATTTTGTCATTAAGGAAAAGGCGTTAGGTTTGAAAATGTTTATTGATGTGATCAAGACCTTAGAAAGTGAGAATCTTTATCCAACCGTCTTTAAAGTAGTAATTGTTGGGACAGGTAAATTTAGGAAAGAAATAATCGAATATGCTGACAAAATAGGTGTTAAAGGCATTGCCTTTAAGGCTGCTACATACGAAGAAATGCCTTCGATATACAATGAATTCGATATTTATGTTCATGCCTCAGGCATAAAAGGAATCCCCTTAGCCGTCTTAGAAGCAATCGCTTGTGGAAAACCGGTTGTAGCAAACGCGAATTTTGTGGACCTAGTTTCGTCAAAAGCTGTTCATGTTACAAAATCTAAGGAAGATATGGTTGATGCTCTTAGGAGCTTGATCACTGATACAGAGAAGAGGAAAGAGAAAGGGATTCTTGCACGCGAAGAAGCCAACAGATACTCGTGGGAGAACGTAGCTAAAAGTTACCTAAGACTCTACAACACACCTTCACGTGATTTAATTTAGAAAGGGAATTTTAGTAGATGTCTTCCTTTTGGCTAATGTAGAATAGTCCACGAATTTAATGCGATTTGTTTAGAACATTCAAAGAGCCGCGTTCTGAGAATACCCATGTATTAAATATTATTTTTCTATGGTAAACGATAACGTTGCCTAGTATAATTACCAATGCTATGATTAGCATATATGGAAGATTTTGTACTGTAAAAATATTCTCCAAGCTGCCAAGCTCGTCAAATGCTAAAACTTGTACCGAATGGGATATCTCTCCAGCAAAAGAACTATTATGTGCTATAGTAAAAATATCAGAATATTGTGAGTCATAAGATACTTTCCCGTTTACGAGTAATCTTTCGTTGAGTGCTCCCAGCTTCTGGTTAAGTTCTCCATAGGCATAAAAGTTTTCAAATTTGGTCACACCATCTGATTCAACTCTAGGTTGCCTAATTAGCATGTCCAATTTTTCTGAGCTAATTTCAATCTCATTTCCGCTTAGAGTGGTTGTATTTCCATTTTGATAAATCAATAGAAGAGTGGTGGGATGTCCAGCTAACTGTATTGAAGATTGATTCAATAAAACACGGGCATAAAAACCCTCACCACTACTAATTATTCCTTCTTGACTTTTTATCACTGTCTCATCAGTATTGATTGGAATAATTTTCGATACATTGTTGAAATTGGAACTATTCCCATCTGATTTAATTGTGAGATATGAAGAGTCAACATTTACTATGGCTGAAGCCGATTTCAACACCAGAACTCCATTAAAAGTGGCATTCTTAAAAGTCGCTACGCCCCCAGATACAAGGCTGCTAACTTCATTTCTATTCGTCACGTTATAAACCGGAAATTTGATATCCCTCATTTCCACTGATTTTGTAAGCGAAAGAAAAATCTGTTGTGCATCGGCAGTTCCAGCGTTTAATTTTTGGATCATTGAACTAACATCTAAATAAAATATTTCAAAATCATTGTAATTTTTTGACCAGCTACTTAAATCATAACCTTCAGCGATTTTAGTAGTATTAGATATGGCAAGAGTAGAAGCTAATCTTGAGCTATTTCCGTTGAGGTCAAGTACTACTAATTTTTCAAAATGAGTATTATTTTGTTCCCTATAATGTATCATTTTCAAAGCTATGTCCTCGTTTGTGACAACTACTATCCTTGCTTTACTTATAAAATTAATATCAGATTCAAGGGCAGTTGTATAGTTATAGCCGCCGAGTGATAATATATCGTATGCATAATAGATTCTATTTTGATCATCTGGTAGAACAAGAACATCATCACTATGAGAAGATGGAGGCGAAACTCGGGGGAACAAAAGTATTTTTCCTTCTGGACCCTCATATGTGATAGGAGCTATCTTCATGATATGTGATGCAATATAGCCGTCGTTGTACTTTGACGCTACTATTTTTGAATCCCGGTGATCAAGAAAAATAAATGTAGAACTATTAAGAGAAGAGAAAACATTCAAAGTCAATTCAGGACTCTTTGATGTCCAGAGTTGGTATCTAAATAAATCCACTATATATCCTAAATTCTCAAATTCTGCTATGCTCCTTGAGCTGTTTGTTACTGTTAGGAGTATTGAGTAAGGATCTGATCTTGAAAGATGACTTTCAAGTTTGATCTTATCGGAGGTGAGAGAACGCACAGGCAAAGTAAGAGATTGGTATTCGATTGTAAAGAATGTAGACAATAGACCACTTAGCACCAAGAACGACAAAAAGATTCCAATCACAAAATTCTTCAAACGACTATAGTGTGTATTCTTTTTTTGCCATTTCATGAGTGTCACGACAGCTATCGAAGCTAGAATTGAAGAAGCAACTCCAACAAATGGTATAAGTCGCCTCTCAAAATAGCCACTATCGACAAAGTTAGCGTTCACATATGTTATAGCTCTTCCAATAACTACGGCCAAGACTAGAAGAATCACAAATATCATAATTGGCTGATTTGCGTATTTTTTGACTGCTAGAACACTACCAAATATCGCAATTATGCCAACCACACCGAGAAGAATGGGATAGAATTCCCAAGGAACCGCATAGATTTTGTAAAAATCTGGTACAGACAGATTTTCTGGATTTAAGAACCAATACATTAGAAAAACAGAAAAAACGAACAGTATAGTGCTAGACACTAGGGTTAAATTGATTCTTAGATGCATCCTAGGCCTCTTACTGTATTTTACTAGGAAGCAGATTAGACATGCCAACAAAGCTGAAAGAGCCAGATATTGAAATGTGAATGGTTGGTATTGCCAACCGAGGAATTGATGATATGCGATTGTAAGTAATAGAGTTGCGCCAAGAGATACGAGTATCGAAATCGCTGTCTCAAAAATTCGCAATTTTATTGTTGGGCGAAGTAAAGATAAAACGAAAATTAGAACAACAAATATGAGAAGTTCTGAAAAATGGACTTGGCCTAGCGTTAACAATAGTAACGATACTATGATGATATAGCTACGCTTCCCCAAGTCCTCGGCTTTCATCAAATAAAGTAATGTGAAAAATATGGTAAATCCCAACGTGATTGGCCTAAACCACAGCCATAGCCAACCCCCCTGACCATATCCTACATCCCAATAAGTGACGTCGTAGGATTTTTTGAGAATATCCAGATAACTGTTTGTGTTAACTAAGCTTAGTTTCTGCTGAATGATGTAAAACCAACCAAAACCTGAGAAAACAAAAAAGAAAATAGTTGCTACTAGATGAGCTCGTCTGTTGATTTCACTGAGATACGCTTTTGCCATAATATAAAAAGAAAAAATTAAAATTATACTCAAGAATGCGATTCCAGATTGAAAGAGCCAAATTGGTGGTGAAGAGAGCTGATTTAGCATGGCCAAGGCGGAATGAAACCACGGGTATTGACTCGAGTAGATATCTGTAGTCTGAATCAGTGCTTTAGAATCTGAATAATGTCTGACTATATCAAGACCTGGAACATAAGCCATTTGTGGATAAAGACTGAAAATGACAAATGCAAAAAATAATGTGACCCACACAAGAATCAAGATGTCAACAAGGCTGTGGCGGTTTTCTGGTTTGAAAGAAGACTTCTGCTTTTCTTTCAATTTTTGTAGACTATTTTTTAGTAGTGGTAATAAGGAGATCACAACATAAGTTCCAGAAAGTACTGTGATCGCATTTTCTTTGAATGGGATTGTTGGCAGCAGAATAAGTGAGGTTAATCCTATACTTGCAGAGAATGATATCAAAAGAAAATGAAAGTTGAATGTTTTTTTATCACTGACACCAAGAAGCCGGATCAAAACCCATCCGGGCAAGAAAAAAGAAAGGATTACTGATAAAGCGAAGATAATACTAATCGGAGGAGAAGATAACGCATTGTCTACAAAGACGACTACCGCACTGCCCACTAGAAAATAATCAACTATCTTGACATAAGATGATGATGTGACTCTCTTTATCTTAAGGTCTGACCGAAAAGATACTATGACAAAAATCCCTGTTAATGTTACTCCAAAAATAAACAGATGGTACTTTATTTGACTGTCAGATAGAAAAAGAAGAATTGATAAAACGGAGACAATAACAATGGCTATCATTGCTAAAGATGTAATCTGTGTTAGCATCTGTTTGCTATTGGACATAATTAATGGCATGCCTCAAATGAGACGTCGCAACTGTAGTTTGTTTCTTCAATAATTAGGAAGTACTTCATTTCGCCACTTACATTAAAAATCATATGAAATATGATTTTACTTCCACTAACATAAAAAGTAGGCAGTGTATTTTTTATCATCTTCAATAATCTAAGTCGCTTTCTTTTTAATTAAGGTGGAATAATGGTGAAAGATTTTGGGAAAAACAATATCTTCGTCATATTCACTAGCTTTGATTTTAGCATTGTTGCCTAGTCTTGACCGTAAAGAATCATCTGTAGATAATAGTTGAATAGCATCGCTGAGTTCCTGCAAGTCGTGTGGGTTGAAAAGCAATCCTTCTTTGTTGTGCGTAACCAGTACTTGGTTTCCAGAAACATTACTGCATATTATAGCGCGTTCACAACTCATAGCTTCCAGTAACGCACTTGATAGTCCTTCCAGATATGATGGAAGTACAAAGATGTCAAGGCCTGAAAGAACTTTACTAATATCGTTCCGGAGTCCACAAAAAATTACCTTGTCTTCTAGATGAAGTTTCCTGATCTCATCTCTTAGCTGAGATTCTTGTGGTCCGGTTCCAACCATTGCAAGGCGGATAAGAGGATTATCTTGTATTACTTTTGCAACTGAATTTATTAATGTAATAAGATTCTTCTCTGGCGATAGTCTGCCAACATACCCAACAAGTTTTATCCGATCGTCTACACCTAGCTCTTTTCGTATAAGACTTCTATGAGTTGATGAAAATGCAAAATTTCTCATTTTTATCGGATTAGGTATGAAATCAATTTTTCTGCTAACTAATTTTTCATAATAGTTCTTTATTTCGGGGTTTACTGCGATTACTCCATTTGCATTTCTCACCGTGAAAATATCAAGACCATATTCAAACTTTAATAAAATTTTCCCCAGCTTTCCCGTTAGAATTGGCTCGAGACTTTTGTGTCTGATTCCATGTGATGACAACACTACTGGTATTTTCATAATCTTACCAGCTATTACTGCTGGGAGCCCGGCATAACCAGTATCTTGGGCATGAATCAACTTTATTGGTGATTTTTTATTTATTGAACGTATTTTAAGAAAATAAAGTAACGAGAAGCACATTCTGGATAGTAAATAGATGACATATGGGGGATTTAATACTCTGATTTTTTTTCCATTATTTTCTTTACTTGGATTGGTATCTTTTTTGGATAAAAATTCTTCTTTCACGCCTGTAAATGTGCTGCCGATAAGGACTACATCCAAGTTGTGTTCATGCAACCACCTACCAAGACGTAGTGCGAATCGTTCCTCACCATATGGTGTTTCAAATATCCGACCAGATGTTATAATACAATATGAATAATTGTTCATTTCTAATAGCGCTATTTGCTCAAAAGACCATCGTAAACTTTGTACAATTCCTTTTCCATAATTCTCCAACTATATTTTTGTTCAAAGGCCTTACGGCCGTTATTTCCTAACTTGTTACGCAATTCTGTATCATCCCTTAGACTAATTACTGCAGATCTTATTTGATTGATATCATTGTAGTCTACTAGAATTCCACAGTTTGTTTCGTGAATTAATTCAGGTGTCAAATTTGTGATTACAGGTAACCCAAACATCATTGCCTCAAAAGTTTTGTTAGGATTTGCTACTTTGTGGATAGGTATGTTGAAATCATATAAAATCATCATAACATCAGAATGTCCTTCTAAATCTAATGCGTCCACAGGCAATAGATGCCCCATATATTTTACATTGGACGTCTCCGATATTTGGTCGAAAAATTCTTTATCTATAATTTTACCCGCAAAAACGAGATCTACACCCTCTATATTCTTTATCGCTTCAGCTATCCTCTCTAAACCACGGTATCTAACTACATTACCTGTATAAACTAGTGTCAACTTTGAATTTTTAGATTTTATGGAATCAACAATATGCAGATCTGGGCAGTTTCTTATTATGAAATAATGTTCTGGCTTTCTTCTGAATGTTCCCAAAATGTTTTCTGCGACGATTATTAGTTCATCTACTTTCTTGCTGAATAGTTCTTCAACCAAATTCACAAAAGAATACAATCTTGTATATTTTTGCGGGATATTTGTCATGGCATACCTATCAAATATATCAAAAACCAATTTCTTCCTGAATAATACCTTGTAAACATAAGAAGGTGGCATAGTGTCTAAATCGCATGCATGGACTACCTCTGGTCTGCAAATAACTAATCTAAAAAGTATCCAGATCCAGAAAGCGGGTAAATACGCCACCAATGTTGCTTTCCCAATAGGTGCCTTTAGGTTAAACAATCTGAGTTCTTGATGATCATGTTTTGTATCTTCTACGCGAGCAGAGTCTCTATTCCAACCAAGAGTTACTAGTGAATATTTCTTGCCTAGGGATCTTGCTATCTTTCTGACTCTTGAATCATAAACTATTGAATTTGACTTTATTAAGGCGATGTCTACCAAGTATGTATCAATCCAGCTATTCACTGCTTGGTATTCTTCTAAATAATCCTGAAAGGAAGCCTGTACCCATTGCGATGTATTCCAAAATATAGATTGGAAATGAAAGAATATACTTTGAGTCCTTGTGTGTTACAATTAAATTCAAAGATGATATGAGAACCACAGACAGATATATTGCAAGACCAGATAATATTATTTCGGCTAAAAGTGGATAGAGGAGTAAAGTAATTGGCAATGAAATCAATGAAAGCACCAGTATCACCGGTAATAAAAACAACACCTTAAACAAATCTGGGTGTTTTTTATTGGTGAATGCTCTCCACAATCCATATTTGTACATCCTTATGAAGAGGAGTTTGAGTGAGTCATGTCTACGGTAATAGTAAACCTTAGCCTCAGGAGATATCATAAGTTTGAAACCGGCTTTTCGTAATCTCCAATTAATTTCGAGGTCTTCGCCTATGACAAATCTCTCATCATATAACCCAACATTCTCAAGTATATTCTTTCTATATGCGATGAAGGCAACAGTATCGACATATCTATTCTTTGTCGTTTTCCTATAT
>CAZDTF010000022.1:0-11580 GCA_964508325.1 uncultured Nitrosopumilaceae archaeon
ACTGGAAACAAGTTGATCTTCTTACAATGCAACTGCAACGATTCCCGTTGGGAATTACTCCAGAACAGCACTTCAAGGATCTGGCAATAGCAGTGAGCACTCTGGCTAGATCAGAGAACCCAAACATAATCATACTTGCTCAGGTAAACCTGGCCTTTGATACATCGCCTAACAACCAGGCAGCACTTGATTTTGTCAACTCGCTTAAAGACCACATTGATGGAGTATCAGTAGTAGTCAATCCAGGAGATCCAGAAGCGCCAGTTGCACCATTCCTCACAGCATTAGGTCGATAATTATTTTTTAGTACAATCTAAACACAGTATGACACCATGTCATTGATCTTATTTACAATAGACATCGTTGTATGATTACATCGCAATTTTAGAAAAATAACCTCAAACTAATTTTTTCGTTAAGTTATAGGCCAAGACAGATACTGATTGGAATATTTCGTCCAAGCGCAACGCAATCTTCTCTACTTGGATCTAACTACTATGTTCACAATTTCCGAATAACAAACCTTGCACAATATCCTGATCTCCACAAGATAAAATTATTTTATTGTGCTACTGATTTCCAAAAATGGTAATACAAAAATGAAAATATAACAAAAGGTTTATGTTCCTGACTAATGAAAATAGTCTGGGGTTGCAATTGGTAATGATAAGACGGATAAATATTTCAATTATTCTCGTATTAGTGTTTATTGGAGTATTTGTCTCCCCGCTACCTCAAGCTTTTGCAACTCTGTCAATAACAATTACGTCCATAAATAACACGACCCCCCGATGGGGTGTTGATACCGTAACTGTCAGTGGAAGTTTAACTAACTTTCAGTCTACTGATACTGTAACCGTAGTATGGGGTGATGGTACCACATCACCAAATAATCCAATTACTGGAGTTAATGGAAATTGGGGACCAGTAAGTCACATTTATCCAACAGGTACGGCCGGCAGTCATACCATAGTTGCAAAATTGTATAGCAACACTGGTGTATTACAGGTGACAAGCTCAGGAATTGCGGTAACAGTACAAAAACACATCACAACACTTTCTATGCCAACCTTTAACAGCACATCTGTAAGATGGGGCAAGGTATACGCCGTGACTTCGGATACTCTGACAGACTCTTCAGTAGGACAGGGAATTTCTGGAAAAACAATAACAATAAGTGGCAACGCTACAACTGGTCCTACAAGTGGTACAACAAATGGTACTGGTAACTTGGCACCACCTCTTACCCTGAGAGCTCCAGGAATTTATAATGTAGGACTTGGACGCATCTTTGCAAACTTTGCGGGTGATGCAAATTATCTCGCATCTTCTTCAAGTACTACAATGCCAATTACAAAACATGTAACCTTTCTTTCTGCACCAACCTTTAATGTTCCCTCGGTACTATGGGGAAAAACGTTTACCGCAGATTCTATATTGACCGACACTGACTTGAACGCGCGAATATCTGGCGAGAGTGTAAGCTATAACGGTAACGGTACTGCATCCACAAAAACAGATTTTTCCAACTCTACTGGTCATATCCAGACAACCCTAACAGCAGCTAATCTTGCAGGGCTAGGACAAATCAGTGCAACATTTGCCGGTGATAATAATTATCTTCCAATAGGACCAACTACATCAACCATAACAATAACACCTCACACTACAACACTTTCCACTCCAACATTAAACAGTACATCTGTAAAGTGGGGCAAGGCATTCAATGTGACCGCTATCACTCTGACTGATTCCATATTAGGACAGGGAATATCAGGAAAAACAATAATCTTTAGTGGTAACGCTACGAGTGGAACTCCCTCGGGAATCACAACTACAGGTGGTGGATTGACAACTCGCGTAACTATAACATCATCAGCTAATGTTGGTGCAACCGATATTGTAGCTGGCAACTTTACTGGTGATGCAAACTATCTGGCATCTTCTTCAAGCATTACAATACAGTTAACAAAACATGTAACGTCTCTTTCTGCACCAACCTTTAACGGCACTAGTGTACAATTTGGAAAAACGTTTACAGCGGATTCTATATTGACTGACACTGACTTGAATGCGCGAATATCTGGTGAGAGTGTAAGCTATAACGGTAACGGTACTTCATCGATCACAACAGCTGTCTCCAATTCTACTGGACATTCGCAAGTAACCCTGACTCCTCCAATCGTAGCTAGCACCAAGATAGGACAAGTTAATGCAACATTTGCAGGTGATAGCAAATATCTTCCAACAGGACCAACTACATCAACCATAATGATCAAGCCTCAGTTTGTAAATGCTGCACTAATCAAGCATATCGTAGTAATCATGCAGGAGAACCGTTCTTTTGATGAATACTTTGGAACATTTCCAGGTGCAAATGGAATACCTTCAGGTGAATGCATGGCAATCAATGCTTCAAATCCTGGTCTAGGTTGTGTCAGGCCGTATCATACACCAAATTTCACAAACATAGATCTCCAACATGATCAATCCGCAGCACTAATTGATGTCAATGGTGGAAAGATGGACAACTTCATTGCAGGCGAGGAGGAACAAAATTCGACAATGGCATACCAGGACAATTCTACGATACCTAACTACTGGACATTTGCAAAGAACTATGTTCTAGCTGATGAGTTTTTCTCAAGTGTTGAGGGATGGAGTGTACCAAATCACTGGTATTCTTTAGCTGCCCAAGCACCAGCTATTTCCATTCCAACCTTCTTAAACCCTAGTACTACTTCTAATGCTACCAAAACCACATATCTGAATCAGGCCAATGCGATACCATCGATTGCTGATTCCATCAATGGCACTGGTACCGTTAGCTGGAAATTTTATAATACTAATTTTGGAAACATCAAACCAGGAGGATATCATGCTGCAGTGGTAGGCGGTTATGTCTATGATTTCTGGAATGTGTTAGCAGCAAAGGCAAGCACATATACTGTAAGCTATTCGCCACATTTTGTTCCTCATACCACAATCTTTGCGGATCTGCAAAACAACTCACTTCCCCAAGTATCTTGGGTAATTCCTCCTGATTTCCTAAGTGAGCACGACCCTGCAAGCTCACACGTTGGAATGATCTGGACTACAGATGTTATTGATGCCATAATGAACAGTACTGCATGGAATAGTACTGCCATAATTCTAACATGGGATGACTATGGTGGATACTATGATCATGCCCAGCCATTGACCCTAGATCAATATGGTTCAGGCATCAGGGTACCTGCCATCATAATTTCGCCATACGCAAAAACTGGCTATATAGACCACACCCCATACATTTTTGAATCCGCCCTCAAGTTTATGGAATGGAAATTTAACATGACATCTTTAACTGCAAGAGATGCCAATGCAAATAATCTTTTTAACGCATTTGACTTTACACAAAAGCCCAGGCCTCCTACTCCAATACATCTTTCTGCAGATGATCTTGCCCAACTGGTACCACTTTATATTGTTCCAAATACAGGGCATGTTGGTGACAATGTTACAGTCATGGGAAACGGATACTCTCCTCTTGAGCTCGGAACTGTGACTTACAACGGTGCAGTTGTTGGTTCTGCTTTAGCTAATGGTACAGGTACCATAAAAACTACATTCAAGGTCCCACCTTCACCTGCTGGATGTCAAACGGTTATTGATCTTCAACAATATCCTATTCTTGGTCACATTCCAACACCTGTTTTTGGTCTTGGCTTGGTTAATACTTGCTATACTGTCACACCAAATGAAATACTAAATCAGACTAGTGGTCCATCAGGTGCTAACATAAAGATTAATGGCACTGGATTTTCAGCCAGTAGCAATATATCAATTACATTTGACGGGACACCACAAGCAGCAGCTACTAGCAATTCAACTGGTAGCTTTAGTTTGACCCTTACCATACCATCATCAACTAGTGGCAGCCACACAATATCTGCAACCGATACAAATAGCCAAACTTCTTCAGCTACATTTCTTGTAGTAAATAATACACCATCTGTTGCAATTAATTCGGTAAACAATACTTTGCCAAAATGGGGCATATCTCCTGTCTCTGTATCAGGAAATACAACCAGTGCTGCTTCGGGCGATACTGTGACTGTGAGCTGGGGAGACAATACAAACTCAACTGGAGTTCCTATTTCTGGCAATTCCTGGGGTCCTGTAGTACATACCTATTCCTCTTCAGCCACTGCATCAAATCCAAACCAAGTAACAGCAAAACTAATTGCCAGTAATAATTCTGTGAGGGCAACTAGCACATCAACATCTGTTACTGTACAAAAACACATCACAACACTTTCTGCGCTCACCTTGAACAGTACATCTGTAAAGTGGGGCAAGGCATTCAACGTGAACACTGTCACTCTGACTGACTCTGACTCTGGCGGTGTAGGAATTTCCGGAAAGACTATAAGCATTAATGGAAGTGGTACCACTGGAACATCAAGTGGCACAACTGGTAATACTGGCAATCTGGTAGCACCTATTACCGTAAAAGCTGCTGGCATTTTTAACGTAGGGACAGGAAATGTATTTGCAAACTTTGCTGGTGATGCAAATTATCTGGCATCTTCTTCAAGTACTACAATACAAATTCTAAAACATGCGACATCTCTTTCTACACCCGTCTTTACTCGTTCATACATTCCATGGGGACAGACATTTACAGTAGATTCTATATTGACCGACACTGACTTGAATGCGCCAGTGTCCGGTGAGAGTGTAACCTATAACGGTAACGGCACTACGACAAAAACAGATTTCTCCAACTCTACGGGTCATATCGTGACAACTTTAACAGCTCCGGGTCTTGGTCATGAAGGACTAGGACAAGTTAATGCAACGTTTGCCGGTGATAATAATTATCTTCCGACAGGATCAACTACATCAACCATAACAATAACACAACACACTACGACACTTTCCTCTCCAACATTAGACAGTACATCTGTAAAGTGGGGTAAGACATTCACCGTGATAACTAGTGGAAGTAAATTAGTTGACTCTGACTTGGCTGGTGTGGGAATATCCGGTAAAACTATAACCTTCACGGGTACTGCTACGACTGGAACCCTAAGCAGTACAACTAATAGTAGTGGTAACTTGTCAGCTCCTGTAACTATAACATCATCAACAAATGTTGGTTCAGGAGATACCGTAACTGGAAACTTTGCTGGTGATGCAAATTATCTGGCGTCTAGTTCTCCCTCTGCTGCAATTACAATAAATGCCCATATTCCTGCTCTAGCATGGAGCACATTTTCAAACGTTGTATGGGGAGGTGCGACATCTTTCCCCATAACTCTTACAGATACTGATAATGGAGGAACGTCAGTTCAAGGGAAAACAATTCACTTTGATGGCACTGGAGTCATAGGAGTTTCAGATAAGATAACAAATGGTACTGGAAAGGCAATAGGCATCGGTACAGCTCCATCTGCTGTTGCAACTGGATGGACAGTACAAGCCCACTTTGCTGGAGATTCACTCTATCTTAGTACAGACTCCATTGTAAAGACATACAACACACTAATCCATAGTACAGTGTTTTGGAGTTTGAACCTTCCAATCTCGGTAACACATGGAACTACTTACATTGTTGACGGAAAGTTCAAGGACTCTACTACTGGCCTATTCTTGGGATCAAGGACAATAACATTTACAGCAGCTTCTCCAATAGTTATTCCAAATGCTGTGACAAATTCTACTGGTTGGTACAACGTAAGCGGTTTGGTTGCACCTGCCGCAGGATCATACAATATCCAAGCTTTCTTTGGAGGAGACTCACTGTATACTTCAAGTAGTTCCGTCACTAAAGTTCTGAAAGTAACATAAACAAAACAATACAATAATTTCACTAAATGATATTGTAGCTGTAAAGTAAACGCTTAAATTTTAAAATTTGAAGAAGTATATTGTTGAATAGACATACGAAATTTTTAATGACATTCTTTGCAGCAACAGCACTACTCTCAATGTCATATGCATATGCAAATAATAATGAAAACTATACTGTTTCAGCAAATTATAAAAATGACACAAAAACAAGTCTTACGGCACCACCTAATTCAAAGTCAGTAATTCCAATTGATATGCTGTCACCCAGAAAACAAATAGAGCAAGGAATTCCTCCTCTTGGAATCGTATGTAAGCTTGGCTTTCAACTGATTTTGAAGTTAAGTGATGATTCACCAGCTTGTGTGAAGCCTAGCAGTATCGATAAACTAGTTGAAAGGGGATGGGCCCAAAGTCAAGACTGGCAGAATCATGATTAGATAGGTTCTGTTAAGATGCCAAAGAATGAAACCATAATAAGATTTTCTTTAATCTAATTAGCATGTTCATCATGTGAGAGACGTTTACAATATCTAAAAAAATTAGGGAACTAGTTTTATCCAACAACTATACTTTTCATTTTATAACCTGCTGATCCCATTCAGTTGGAAATATCATTTATACTTCTGTTGACTCGTTGTCAGTTTAGGTAACGGATCTTCTTTTTGTTAACTTGAATTATTTGATTAAACTAAGAAATTAGTCCAAAAAATTTTTGTTCTAATTATTCAAACAAGTCGTAAATTATTTTTCCCTCGGCATCTTTAGGCGGTGGGATATCCAAAATGTATGATATTGTAGGAGCAATATCTATTATGTTCACCGGCTTTTCTCTCACATACGACTTTCTTATTTTTGGTCCGTGAGCAATAAGCATACACTTGATTGTACCATATTCTCCAAGGTCTACTGATGGAAGCTGGGCTCCGTGTATGCTGCCACCATAAAGTCCTACCTTCAAGTCGGCAAATAGCCCTTCCTTTAATTCGAGTCTATTGTCTCCTGCATATACTGGGTGAGCAGCAAATATGACATCTCCAACTCTTTGACCACTTAAGCCTAATACCTCTGCATGTTTATTACTCAAGGCCAAACTTATAGGTCTCAATGCAGTTTTAGGATCTTTCATGTCGTATAACAGTCCGATAATCCTATCAACGGTATCTTCGTACTCCAGTCCCGGGGCTACACAGCCATTTGGATCTCTTCCTTTGAGGTTGACATAAACAGAAATCATTCCCTGTGCAAATGCTTGAGTATTCTCCCAATCTACAGTTATTTTTTTGGTGGTAGCGTCTCTTTTGAGTTTTATAAGACCATTTTGATACAAATAAGAATTTATGAAAAACCTACGTTTACCCATTACGTGCCCGTGGTCTGAAAGGACTATGGTGTAAACTTCCTCTCCTTTATTACTCTCCTTGATTGCGTTTACTACGTCCCCTACAAGTTCATCTGCTATTTCATATGATCTTAGCACCGTGTTATCACCTATTTTTGATTCATCTTCGGACAAACCAGCTTTGTCAAATCTTAGGAAAGCATGCTGTGTATTGTCGACACCATGCCACTGATTCATGTAAAGATCCCACTCATAGTTTGACATCAAGTATTTAGTAGCATTTCCCATCCATTTTGCCTGATAAGCTGCGTCATCAAGATAAGTTTGCTCATCTATCCAACCAAACACATATGGGAAATGGCTAATGGACTCAAGAAAGGGACCACATCTATCCACAAGTTCTTTTGCAATATGTTCAGGATATGTCCAACCATCTAAAGGGAAAATCTGAGAAACAAAAAGTCTAAACTCTTCTTTTTCGGAACCTCCGACTTCAGCAAGATTCATTCTAAATGCAGCTTTTTTGACTATTCCATTGACCTCAAAATCCTCTTTTATCCACTCCGAAAATTGGTTCTTCTTTAAGACAAATCCTTTCTCTTTTTTATTTTTTGTGATATAAACAGTATCATAAAGTTTCTGGGACTGTGCTAACAAAAGAACGGAATAAGTTACTGATCCGCTAGGTCCAAGCTTTATTTCAACCTCCAATGGTTGTAACAGTGAGGATTGCAAAGGACTATGATTCCATTCGTCTATGTTAGATTTTGAAAATCTTACCAAAGTGCTGTTTTCCAGTTCAGAAGTTGAAAAGCAGGAGCTATTACCTACGGCTAATGGACTAGAACCCCATGGTCTTGAACCGGGACCGCCAGGAGCTCCAAAACCTTCTACTTGGATTCCTTTTTTAATGGTTGGAGGCCAAGAAGCAATATATTTTACAAGTAAACTTTTTTTGTTTGCTTTTTCTGCTGTTTTGTATATCTGTTCTGCCTGACAGAGATCAGAATAGAATCCGCTTTTGATCTCAGTAAGTGGAGTTCCTGGGATGTGAACAGTCATGTCAGTAACACCATGTGTTTTAGGATACGCTCCTGTTGCAACACTATTCCAATTACTTGCCGTATGAGTGGGAAAAACAGGTATGCATTCTGACCACGTTCCTTCACCTGCTAATTTTTTCATATTGGGAAGTTTTCCCATTTTAAAATATTTTTGAACCAGTGTAGGTATTGCGGCATCAATCCCTATTAATGCAACCTTAGTCATAGAAGATATTATTCACCCTCATCAAAATTATTTTTATCCTGTAATTAAATTGTAACAAGTTATAATTTTCAATTGATCCCAAGTATTTATTTAAACCATCCTCCCAAAGTTGGAAATAACAAAGCAACAAATATTACAAAATAAAAAATTATGCAATTATGAACTTCTTAATCTAACACTTAAATAGATGAACTAAGAACGAGTAATATGGATTCAGGGGTTGGGAACGACTTTAGAAGTATTCTTGAAGAACCTTCTTCAGAGAAGCCGATATATCTACCGAGGCCAGTACTGGTGTCTCTAAAAAAAGAGTTTAACATCACCGACACACAGATAACAAGCTTCGTGATATCTCTGATTGAGAGAACACTCTCTGATCACTTCGCAGAAGTAAATGGTAAGATTTTTTCTCAAAGTGAGACAGAAGAAATCGAAAGTGATCTGAAAGGTCTAGGATACATCTAAAGCCGAATGTAATTAAAATAAAGGGATGAAAGATGATTTCGTTACTACTGTTAAGATTATATTCTCGTAAATTCGTACAACAACTACGTGGTTAGATTAATGAATTTAAAATTACACCGATTTTATCAAATTACAGTAATTTCTATTGTGATTTTGTCATTACTTTGTTCTTCAAATAATTCTGTTCTTGCACAGGATACATTTCAAAACAATCTAACCCCAACACAGACAACTTTTTTCACACACGTAAGTGTTGATTCCGCTCCAATACCAAACAAGCCCTTTAAAATCACTGCTTATATCCAAACTCAGAATGGCGGAGACCTCATCGCATCAATAAATGCTGGAACTGGGATCAGTGTAGTAACTCCTATTGTCGCAAATCCAACATTCACTTCGACACAAAACACCGTTGTGGTTAGTTGGACTCTGGTGGCAGGCCAACCAGGTTCTTATCCAATAACCTTACTGGCACACGCCAACTTTCCTGTTCAACAAATATCATATAGTGTTACTGTTAATGTTGGCACTCCAAACAGCCTTGTTGTCACAGGAATAAAAGTACCGGGGAACATTTTTCCAAACGATATTTTTACGGTTAATTTATCATTGAAAAATGTAGGATTGGTTCCTGATAATGATGTCCTAACTAGCATTACTATACCCGCCGGATTGCAACTTATGAGTAATGTCGGTGAAAATAGTACCTCTATTGGTGTTAACGAAGAAAAAACATTTGATTGGACACTAAAAGCTCAAACCGCAGGATCGTACGCTATAACTTTCTTTTATTCTTCAGCAAACGCTGGTAGTAACTCTATTGATTCTACAGTTAATGTCGGTCAACTGGTAATTTCTGATGTCAGTCTCAGTAAGATTACATGGGCAGGATATAACGCAACTTCGTTCCTTGTAGGACCTGGTGACCAGTTCGTTCCCTTGGTAGCTACTTTGCAAAACGTTGGTGATCTGGATCTTTATAATATTGATGCTGAGCTGATTCTGGCAAAACCTTTTCTCTCAAGCTCTTCTGGAGGTGCCACCGTTCACACTAAGAATTATCATATTGGTCATATAGGCATAAGTCAATCTCAAGATGTAACTTTTTACGTTGATATCCAGAAAAATATTGCAACTGGAATTTATCCAGTTGACTTGAATGTTAATTTTTCTAATGGTAAAACAACTTTTAGTAAAAATTTTGAGTTACCCATTTTAATATCTGATACTGGATTTAAGTTCACCTCAGTAGCAATAAAACCTTCTTTTGCTTATCCCGGAGACATAGGAGACCAGATAACAATTCAAATATTCAATTCAGGATCTCCTGCCAATGATGTTCAAGCAACGCTTCAGCTGCCCCCAGGCATTTTCTCTGCGTGGGGAAATTCTACTTCAATTAATATCGGAAGAATATCTACATTTCAATCAGCACCAGCTACATTTTTTGTAAATGTGGCCAATAATGCAACTACTGGCCCTCTCCCATATACTCTCATTCTAAAACACGATCAAGAAATAACAAAATTTGGCCTAAACTTTCTTGTTTCGCCAAAAGCTAATTTTAAATTGATTTCGGTGGATGATTCACAGATCTCACCAGGCTCATCGGCTGTGCCGTTTAGGATAACCTTACAAAATGTTGGTACTGCTACTGCTCAAACATTAGTAACGAAACTATTGTCAGGGAATGTACTAGCTGGGGTAAAGAGTACTACCTCAAATTCTGTTGGCAACCAAGAAAATCTTGGAACAATTTTGCCAGGCCAAACCTTTTCGACTACTTTCATGGTGGATGTAGATCCTAGTGTGAGTGGTGACCAAAGCACATCAGTTGAGGTTGATTGGGGACAAAATAGTACGGGAAATTTTGTTCAAACGTTAGCAGTGCCTTATCATGCAGGTAGTAATCCATATACATTAACCTACCAAGGCATTCCATGTGCATACATAGGAATAGGTATAGCCATTATGGTGGGCATTTCAGTTTTCATTTCCAAGAGGAAAAAAAGGAAACAATTTATGGATTTCACTGAAATACAGTTAAGAGATGAAAGCAGCCTTGAAAGAAAGGATGCTTTAGGGGATGAAAGCAATCTTGACAGAAAGGACGATTAGAATAATTTTACCAATTTCTTTACTAATGATGTAAACCTTTGGTAATTTTTATCAACTTGATGAAATTTCCGGGCACTTTTTGTTGAATGTTGTTGACCTGTATGTACCATATTGGTACATAGCATTTGCTATATTCGTCTTTTTTGTGTCAAAGTTGTGAGTCAGGAAGAGCTACTTAGAATAAGGGATAACATGAGTAAAGTGCTTAATGATTCCTACGGAAACTATGATTTCAAGATGTTTATGAGTTTAATCACTCACGCCATTAGGTGCAAAGAATTCTCCAGAACATTTTATAAATCCATAGCAATTGCAAAGCACCATCTAAACAATGAATTAAAATAACTAGAGACGACTAGGTTTATTTTTATGAATCACCTAAGCGTATGGACTAAAATTTATGATTCAGGAAAGCATACAAGATTTTTCAGCTGATCAATTTTGGTTAATCATTACGAATGGTCAAAGAGGCGCTGTACTGTCTCATTCTAAAATAGACTTATTTTGCAAATGATATTCTCATCATCACAAATAATAACATAACTAAACTG
>CAZDTF010000023.1:0-11574 GCA_964508325.1 uncultured Nitrosopumilaceae archaeon
AAAATCTGGAATAAACACGAGTGTTCCAGCATCTATGGTAAAGGTAGTAAACGACACAACTGAAGAGCTCATCAATGCACAAGCAGTACAAAATAAAGTAGTACTGGCTGCAATCGATGCCACTCAGCAAGCTGTCAATGCATTCAATGAGAATGCAAAGATGTTTACCAATCTAAACCAAAGTGTACTGCAATATTGGGTTCAAGCATGCACACCTACACGAAACTAGTGTAAAGAGCTTTTTTCCTTTTTTATTAAAATAATTACAATTCTAAAATGGTGCTAATTTTTTGAGAGATGTTGAGTTTTCATTTATTTTCTTTACTTCTCCATCCATACACAGATAGAAATATCCCTACGTTGACAATTACAATTCCAACATATGTCATTATCCGCCCTATGTGTTGCTCTGGATTATCCTCACAGTGGCAATTAGATGGTTGACCTGTAATTTGTGCAGGACAATGACATGCAACGTTTGCGTACGTTCCATAACCCATTATAGAAATCAACAAACCGCTTACCATCAATATCGCACCAAGAGTTTTCATTTTTTAAATTCCTATGGCAAAACAACAAGTTTAGCTAGTACACCAAGACCACACAATCTTCTGACAAGCCTCTCTATCATCAAGCAGGTCTTACTCTGATTTGACATACCAGTTCTTGGAAATTTCTTAGCTCCTTGTAAAACTTTATGCCATCTTCTGTTATCACAAAAACTTTGTTTCTTTCTCCTTCTGACGTCTCAAGAATGCCTTTTTTTGTCAGTTTCTTTAATTTATCTAGTGCTCCATTGTGAGAAAGATTTGCATCTCTTACAATGTTAGTAATGGATCTTCCATTGGAGCCAGCTTCTGAAATAACTTTTAAAATATCTGAAAGTATTTCTAGTCCTGTTCTATATGTTTGTCTTGACATTGATGATTTAGTTTCATATTACGTTATAAGATTTGATACAATTCAAATTTAACTTATCAATTTATTAGAACGTAATACCTAAAAATTGTTTTTAAAATCAATTATAATTCATTTTTCTCGTATTCTTATCAAGTATTATTGTCGTTTAAAAAATTGGCGTATCTTTCTTCTAGTTAAACAGGTTCAAGTCAAATGTGATTTTATGATTCCACAATAAAGTTGCCATCCATTCCAAGTGCTGCATGACCTGGAACAGTACAAATGTAGTGATATAATCCAGGAGTTCCTGCGACAAATGTAATGTCACCAGATTCGCCTGGCTTCATCGGACTATCGGCTGTCTTATATGCTGAATTCCAAACAATCGAGTTTGGATCTTCTGGATTGATAACTACACCAAAGGCATGAAAAGAGTGACTGGGATTTGTTAGGTGAATTGTGACGGTATCACCAGAATGTACTTTGATATCTGGATTGGCTCCTGAAGAGTCAACTGGTACATTAAATCCATACTTTGAGAAATCAGAGCTGATTTGGAAGCTTAATGTAAAATCGATCTTGTTTCCATTTGGCGGGACAGTTCCGCCAGTTCCTATAGGAATGGAACTGTTTGAACTAGGATGAATTGGATTGGGGGGAGGAATAATAACAGGAAGAACAGCGGTAGGAGCAGCAGGAATTTTTGTTTCTGCATTCAGTAGTGAAACACACGAATCTTGTTCTACTGGCAGACAAAGGAAAGTTCCAAGATACATCATGCCTCCAAGTACTAATACTGCGGTGGCTCCCATTGAAACATACCACCACCTGAACTTCATAAAATACATAACCCTAAATTAAAATATAAGACTATGGATGATTTTCAACTTGCATTGCTTTTAGAGATTACTGATAAATTGTATCTAAACCTCGAAACTGTACACAAATAATTTCAAGATCTCAAATCCAGAATAATTCCTAGAGTTTGGCAAAGTGTTGCCATGTCCAACTATCTTAGAATATTGTAATCGTGATTGTATGTATTCCATATTGTAACACGGAGTGAAAGAATGTTCATGTAACTCGAATGGTTCGTTATTTTCATCCCTTAATAGAATAGTCTTGTAAGCTTGTTCTTGAATTTGAGACTCACAGACATAACAAAGCAAATCTTCATTTTTATTTTTGAAGAGACTGACCAATGGTGTCAATTTGTAAAGTCATACTATCAAAGTTTCTTTTTCAAGCATTCCTGCATGTGTCGTAAAAGTTAAGATTCTGGTAGATAATGAATAAGTAAAATGCCAGAAGAGTATTATGTAAAAATAGTTTTAGGCAAATGGTTTGATCCACGTATAAAAAAAGTGGTAGAGGTGTATGCACTTACTCATGAAATGACACAGGGACCTAATAGGGAAAAAATATTGACGATGGAACTTTTGAAAGATTTTCCTGATGCTGGGGATTTTAATTACTTTGATGATCAAAAGGAAGAGTATGTGGAAGGAATGGTAGTGTATCCTCAAATAAAGATTGGAAGTGGAAATACAAGAAAGATTACTAATGACTCTACAAGGTAAAAGAAATCATAACAATGGAATTTGTGCAAAAAACAGATACATCCCAACTAGCCATCCCACAAGGAGTGCTACACTCTTCCAATGTTTAGCCAGCCAAACTTGTAGAGTTTTCATTTTCTAATTATTTGAATTAAAGTGGTTTATCAAAGGTTATCTCGTATATTCCTTTTCCGTTTATACTCCCATTAGTATAGTCATAGTTTATTCCAAAAATGAGCGATCTCCCATCAGGAGAAATTGCCGTACCTACAAGAGGTGAGGTATATGGTTCAACTTGATTGCCATATAGTACATGAGATGAATGTTCAGAAACCGTCATAAAGTTAAGTAATCCTGCGGGACACGATTGTTCACCTACAATTTTATCTTGAACACATTGGTGTATCAATGTTTCATATAGAATTTGATCATCGGAAATCCATTTTAGGTTCCAAAATTCATTGTTATCACCTTCTTTCACAATTGTAAATTTTTTTGTATTCATGTCAAAAATTGTAAAATAGGATGGGTTATTTGCAATTGGTCCTCCCATTGAAGTAAAATTTATCACGTCTGTACCATTGCTGCTTGGATGAAGCGGATCGTCTCTTGAGACAAAAGCTATTCTGTTTCCGTCAGGACTTACTCTCATTCCTTCAAGTAGCTGGGTTCCGTTATAGATTAGATTTATTTTGTGACCATCAGGAGTTGCAAGCCAGAGCACGGCATAACTGTGTACAAGGAATATTGGCCTGTCCTTCTCCAATCTTGTGGAATTGGAGTGAGTTTCTAAATACACCAAGTTGCCGTCAGGCATGAAATCAAAACTAAACACACGAGAATTTTTTGTAATCAAGGAATACGATTGGTTGTTTAGATAATATCTGAAAATGTCTTGATAGGTCTCGTTTTTGTTATTATATTGACCCACAAAATAGATTGAATTGTCATCAGGTGAGATGTGAATATAGTCTACAGAATTAAATTCTATTGGAATGTTTGCTGATGTAATTTTATTGCCATTGATATCCATAGTCCGTATATAGGAAACAGGAGCACCTGTATTCATATTGAAAGCTATAAACTTGCCGTCATGGCTCCAGTCAAAGTCTCCTGTCACAGTGTAATTCTCCTGATCACCTACTTGTGGGTGTATGGTTTTCCACAGTCTATTATAGTCTGAGAGTTTTTCAATTTTTACAATCTGAAAGTTTTCTGATTGAAATATGTTATGACCTTCAGATAATACAAGAGTTGTAATTACTGTTACTGTAATTCCAACTCCAATTATTATTGAAAGATGTAGAGTTTTCATTTAATTAGACATCACGGGTGTATTGGTCCATCTGGCATAATAGGTATAGATTCATCTGGCAAAACAATTACCTCTGCGTGCATCCAAGGATGCGGCTCACTGTGATACCAATAGATTCCAGGCCTGTCAAAAACAAATGTCCAAGAATGATTTGGCATGATTGAAGTAGAATCAAATTTTTTTAGATCACTAGTAACGCTGCTTGAGACATCATCCTGGTTGTACCACTGCACTGTACTGTTTTTTCCCAAGACTACGATAATCTTACTTGGGATATAATTTGGTGTGCTTGATTGTTGGTTTGATGCACCATTGGGTATGGTAACTTTGGAAACATCTGCAGAGTTTTGCATATAACATGAAAAAATATCGCCTTCTGTATTGCAGACATATCCCGCTTTTTCTACCATATTTCTACAGTCTTGATTGCAGACAAGATTAGAAGGCAGGTCGTTGACGGAAGCCCACCCACGCAGAATCAAGGTTCCAACAATATCTGATGTTACACATGCTGGAGTCTTTCCGTCTGACTTTACTACTAGTTGAAAGCCATCAGCGCAATCGATCTCTTTTATCTGGATTCCTGATTTTTGCTGTGAAATAGGTGGTATGATATGATACGGAATAATATCATGATTTACTTGTGGTGCAAGTATTGTACCTACTATCTTGATGCCTGCGTTTTCCCTTTCAAGTATGTTGTATTGTTCTATTATTGGTGGCACTTCTAGTGTTAGTGTTCTTGTGTTTTTATCAGAATTAATTTCTTGAAAATTAGTAGCGGTATAATTTGTAAAGACCAGAAATGGAATATCGTTATTTTTTTCATCTTTGGCATCAAGCAGATTTCTTGGTAGCTCCAGAGTTAGCCATCGCATGTGGTTGGTGTGTATTGTTAGAGAGTTCTCATGAGGGTTTACATCTATTGAATTAATCTTGCCGTCGTCTATCTTGTATGTGATTGGGAAAATTGTGTTTTCAATTGTTAGATGATATGGAGCTGATTCATAGTTGAAACCAATTCCTACAGATTCTGCTTGTGTAGGAATAATTTTTCCGCTGTACCATCCGGAAATTCCAAGAATGCCGTTAATTTGAAATGAGTATGAGTATGTGCCATTTTTGTTTACATTAATTTGGTCAGATTTGTATAAAACATTATTTGGATTGTAGATTTCAATTTGTGCTTTGTAATTATCCTCATCCAAAAGCACTTGATCAATTTGACCAAAAATTGTTATTGTATCATTAGCTGCATACCTGTTGCTTTGTGAGTTTTCTGTCACGTGTAAGACAGGAGGAGGCCCGGGATTTGCATAAATTTGCTTATCTGGTCCTACAACTATGTGCAATTCATTATGGTATACTCCACTTTTTACATCGACAGTCCAAGTCCCTGCTTCTGAATTTTCTGGTATCCTAAGAAGATCTAAACTAAAATCACCATTTTTGTCACTTGTTGTAGTCAGTGTTCCTTTGGTAACATTGTTAGGATCTTGCAAGACAATTTCTACTATGGAATTTGGCTCTGTATGACCCAAAATTGGTACATAGCCGCCAACAGTAAAGCTTGTACCAGTTGTTACCATGACCAAAAGATTGCCATCTCTAAGATCATTTGGTGCTGGAATTGAATGCTGATTAGTGAAATGAAACGAGTTTTTCAAGTCCAGATTGTAATATGAATTCCAGACTCTAACAATGTATGTTCCTGTCATGGCATTCAGGTCTGAGATTTTAAACTGGTACTTGTAGTTCCCGTCGCTGTCAACGGAAATAGTGTCGTTTTTGTATATGTTGTCATACAGATCGCGAATCTCAACATTAAGATCTTTTGCTGGTGCTATTTTTCTGTCAACATTTCCTGAAACTGTAATGGTGTCATTATATTCGTAGTTTTGTTTGTCTGTCCCTAATGAAAATTCTGCAGATGGCATGTGTTCCGGATACTGACCTAACACAATTCCAGTATTGATAGATAAAGAAATAATCAGAATTGCAATTATTGAGGGATGTATAGTTTTCATTTAACAAATTTTTCTAGAGTTATTTTCCTACTTCAAACTCCACACTTACGGTTACTTTTGTATCACTTGTCGCATAATACGATGGATTGTTGGAACTAATCATTACACCGCGATATGGAATTACATTTCCACCCTGATTTGCCAAAACAGGATTAACATCAATCTTCTTTATTCCCTTAATTTGCAAGCCAGATTGTTCTATGATGTCTTGGGCATTTTTGATGGCATCTTCAAGTGCTTTTTGTGTCAGTTCTTTTCGTGCTGAATCTATAGCAGAATCAGATATCGAAAAAGTAACACTTGAGATATTAGCTTTGCTATCTTTTGTAGCATTAACTATTTTACCAAAATTTTTTGGATCCGTCTTTACTATGATATCAGTACTGACAGCAAACGATGAGTATGCAGGATTTGAATAGGCTTGATTAAAGTTAACTTGATTTTGTTTTGTATCTAATGTTGAGATTCCATTTTCATCCAGAATTTGTTGTAGAGATGCAAGTCTTGTTTGATATGCATTTGCGGTGTTTTGAAGTGTATCTGGTTTTGTATCAATTATTACATTCATTGTTATTTGCGATTTTGTTTTTATGGTACCTTGACTCGTGTTATTTACTATGATTGTTCCTGTCATCCATGGATGAACCAGACAATAATAACTGTAAGTTCCTGTATTGTAGAGGGTAAATGAGAAGGTAGAACCGTGTTTGATCAATCCGCTATCAAATATTGTGCCGCTCGTGGAATCAGCTGGCGAACCGCTTGTCACAGTGTGTGCTGTTACATCTTGGTTTGTCCACTTAATAGTAGTGCCTGGAGAAATATTCAATGGGTTTGGAGCAAAACAATTCATTGCAGCAACACAATCTGCGGTTGCACTTGAAGATGAACCAATTACAATGCTGACATCGACTGAACTGGTCTTTGAAACATTTATGGGTACCTGTGTAACCGTAAGACTGTCCATTTTAAATCCGGCATTTGCAAGTTTTGAGGCAATGTCTGAGAAATGATCAAAATCAGTTTGTACTGGATATGAAGAAGATGCAGTAAAAAGTGTGGAATTTATTGGATTGCCGTTGGAGTATAATGGATTAATTGAGGTCTGACTGATATTAAGAGATGTACCGTTTGGTTCCACCGCAGAGGTTATTCTTTCAATGACCTTCTTGACAGAGTCCTGCTGATTTGATACAATAGAATTGATTTCAGATGGAGAAGTTTGAACACTAACATCAATGGTTACTTGGTCCGGTTCAATTCTCTTTGAGCTTTCACCTGTAACTATTATTGTTGCAGTGTTAGATGATGTTAAAGCATTCCTAAGCACTTGTGATGTGTTTTCTGCAGAGTAAGAAAAATTCCATGTCGTGACAAAAACTGATAGTAAAATGATTAGAAGTGCTGAACCTATAGACGTCGCTAGAATTGTCGGTCTTCTTAGCATGGTTTTTGTCTTGACAAGTGGTTTAAAAAATTGGCGTATCTTTCTTCTAGAAAGTCATACATGTAATTTGACATTATTATCAATGTGAAAGATGTTTAGTTTTCATTTCATTGTCAAGTTTTTTGGGTTTTTCCACAACACCAATATCGCAAGGCCCTCCTACAGAACCAGTATTTCCTGAAGGCATAATATACTCAATGGCAACATTTGGGGCCATAGTTGCAGGTGGAGTCCTTGTCTGGAGTAACAAAAAGCTCAAAGCAGTTCAGGATTCTCAAATTGCTACTGAAAAACAGTCACAGTCCAGATCTAAAAAGAGATCACCCATCTAGGATCTCATTATCGTTCAATCTAGCTTGGAAAATTTTCTTTTTTGACTTTAAGTACTCGCAAGATTATCTCAACTGACAATCCAAATGCAAGGACTGAGATTCCAATCACCAAAGGCCAGAAAAATTCTGGCGTAGAACCGGTAAAAAATGGAGTGCCAGAACCTAGATGAGGATTCTGAGCTGAAAGCTGTACTTTTTCTCTGGCAAGCTTGAGTATCTCTTCTAATGTTGCACCAGAACCAGTACCACCATCTCCAGAATATGGTCCTCCTATCACATTATAGAATGGATTGTAGCTTGTTGCACCACCGCCTCCTGAAATGGAAGATGACCCCTGAGAAATATCCGATGTGGAGAGCTTTCCTGTTGCTTGCAGTGCTGCTGTTGCAAACCATGCGCCTATTGTTGCAATACCAATTGCTCCAAAACGGTAAATTGACCTAAATGATTTGAAAAGTGATTTGCTTGACTTGGCCTTGTCTGAAAACTTTGATGGTACAATTACAATTGCAAACTTGGTAGCATGATAATACTTCATGTCGTGTGCCTTTGTGTTCTTTCCTATTTTTGATATCTCAGCTAGTTCTACGTCCTGCATTTTTTTTATATGATATCTAACAAGTTGCAAAGAGAAACCAGTCCTTGTTGCAATCTCGTTTGCAGTCAAGGTTTCATCAAATAATAATTTCAATATGGTTCTGCTTACATCGTTTATCAGAACTTCTCCTAGTTCTCTTAATTTTTCGTCATTTGTATCGTAGATACCAACTTTTTCTGGAATTGGGTGATTGATTTTATCTGGAGACATGATGATAAGAAATATAATATCTACACCAAACTATGTAAGACTTTTGATGAAATTCTACTTTCATCAAACGCTTTATGCAATAATCACGCATAAAAAAACATGACAGCAAACAAATCATCAACTTGCTGGAATGCTCTTTGCCTTTTTGGCAACAGCTACAATGCTACCATTGGCTGCAGCGGATGTATATCCTACTGAAAAAAACGGCGCTACCCTAGAAGAGTATCTTGCGCTTGCAAGACAAAAAATAGCCGAGGTCAAAGCTCACCCAGGAGAAGGTTCTGGGACTCCAGTTTTTAATGCAAATGGAGTAGTCGGTGCTTCTCTTATTGTGGGCGGAATCTTTGGGGGAATTTTCATAGCATTTGTGGCACAGGCAAAAAAACATGCAGTGGTAAAGACATACTAGAACAAAACCCAATTATTTTTTTATAATTTTATTTTAGATTATTTTAATGGTGTAATTTGTATTTTCATCTTATAAAAAAACTAACGATTCTGAATCAATCCAGATCTTGCAGATAGTACGATTATAGATATTATTCCAATTACAAGTACGATTGCTGCGCTGGCAGGAAATTCTGGTATCGCACTAGATGCAATGCCAACCGTAAATGTGGCAGTCTCCGGTGCAATAGGTTGGAAAAGTATTCCGTCAACTTCAACAATTATTTTGTATGTTCCAGATCCTGTGAACTGGAATGGAATCATTACCGAGCCTTCCGCAGTGTGAGTAACCGGTATTCCAAAGATTTGATCTGTTCCCTTTTTTATAGAAACTTTGTAATCAATGTGTGGTTGAATAAAGTTGCTATCTTTATTGTTAAAGCTGATGTAAAATTTGGTTTGATTAGAAGTGTTTGGTTTTTCTGGATCTGTATAGAAACCTACCTTGATACTTCCTTTATCGGTAAGCTCCATTTGGTTTTGCTGAGCATTGCTTGTTGTTGGAGATTGATCTGGATTTGGATACGAAATTTGGCCAGATATAGGTACAATGGCACCTATTGATAATAACACGCCCAAAACTATCGATAACTGTAAGATCTTCACAGCTTGTAATAGCAATCAACCCATATAATGCGTTTGATGAAATTTGGATTTTACCAAAAAATATAAAAAATGTGCAGTATGCTTTATGGTCTTATTTTGGGCCCACTTTTGAAAAGTTAATCTCTTTGTATGCTAATCAAGTTTCATTGAGAAATTATGGCGTATTTCCTATTGGTCTGCTCATGATTGTTGGTATAATTCTTTTCTCAACACAAGCTTTAGGACAGGAAAGCTACAACATTCCTTCATGGATTAAAAATAATGCAAAATGGTGGGCAGAAGGACAGATTGGAGATTCTGATTTTTCTAAAGGACTGCAATACCTAATTGAACAAAAAATAATGATAATCCCACAGACAAATGTTTCATCAAATCCGTCTAATGGTATTCCTGCATGGATAAAAAATAATGCAAAATGGTGGGCAGACGGACAGATATCAGACGGTGACTTTGTAAAAGGGATACAATTTCTGGTTGCAAATGGAATAATTCAGGTAAATATTAAAACCAACAATCAATGCCCTCCAGGTCAGCAATTTGATCCAGCATCAAATAGTTGTGTACTATACATTAAACCATCATTTCCTCAGAATTTGCAAGTTACCGCTGGTAATGGACAAGTATCATTGATCTGGCAAGCTCCTTCAAGTAACGGAGGTACTTCTATAACCAGTTACAAGATATACAGGTCTACTCTTGGGGGCCAGACAGTACCTATAACGGTAGGAAATGTCACCTCCTTTACCGATCTAGACCTAACAAACGGTGTTACATATTTCTACAAAGTGACAGCTCTGAGCTCTGCCGGTGAATCCACACCATCAAGTGAGACAAGTGTAACGCCATCTACTGCCCCTTTAGCTCCTCAGAATCTGCAAGCTACTGCTAGTAATGGACACGTATCATTGATCTGGCAGGTTCCTTCAAATAATGGCGGATCTGCTATAACTGGTTATAAAATATACAGGTCCACTACTGCTGGAATCGAGAAGCTACTTACCACATTAGGAAATGTTTTGTCATATGATGACTCTGGATTAGCAAATGGCGCCAAGTACTTTTACAAGGTGACAGCTCTGAATTCTTTTGGTGAATCACCACAATCAAATGAGTCAAGTGCGACGTCATCTGCACCTGCTACCGTATCTTCAGTTCCTCAAAATCTCCAAGCTACTGCTGGTAATGGACAAGTATCATTGATCTGGCAAGCTCCTTCAAGTAACGGAGGTTCTGCCATAACCAGTTACAAGATATACAGGTCTACCACTGCTGATACTGAGACACTACTTACAACAGTAGGAAATGTCACTTCCTATGCCGATACAGGACTAATAAACGGTATTACATATTTCTACAAAGTAACAGCTCTGAGCTCTGCTGGTGAATCCATACAATCAAGTGAGTCAAGTGCTGCACCATCTGCACCACTTGTTACTATATCCTTACACTTTGCAATATTTAGCCCACCGGCAGTTCAATCAAGCCAGCTTGGTTCTCAGGACATTACGGTGAGCTTCAATCCAAACGTTCTTTCCAAATATCCTAGCCTGCAAAAAATTATCCTCTTTTTTGAAGTAACTGCATGCAATCCACCAAACGGCCACGATTTGAATGGTACTCTGAGCACCGCTAGATCATTGTCTACTATAAATTACATCGGATATGATCCAGAGGCAAGTAACGCGGATCTCTCTACATGTTTAACTGAGGTGCAAAATATGGGCTCGTATACTTCTCAGGCTGCAGATACAGTACATAGTGCAGGGTATCTATTTGAGACTGATCCAACATGGGGTGAACTGAAAAGCTACTATCAAAGTATAGACTGGACAAAAGTCGACATGCTCATCATCCAAGGCCAGCAATACACTAACGATCCTAGCTTTAATTCAGTAATTACATCTGAAGTCAATTTGATACACTCAAAGAATCCAAACACCAAGATATATCTCCAGGTCAATCCAGACTTGGACACAACTGCACATATAGCAACTGCTGTCAGCTCTGTCAAGAATCTGCTCTACGGTGTGTCAATAGTTTGTCAGAGCCCTGGTTGTACTACCAGCGTTCTTGACAATTTGATCTCGCAACTAAAAGCGTTGTAATAATTGGTTTGGGTCCGATGGTTACCGC
>CAZDTF010000024.1:0-11454 GCA_964508325.1 uncultured Nitrosopumilaceae archaeon
AAAATAATACAAACTTTAAGTGAAATAAAATTGTCCCTGTATTGAAGCAAAACACGTTCCACTTGCATTTGGAACAGTTCTTTATGGTTCAAAATTTGGGTTAAAACAAGCCAGAGGTATGTTTGGACTTGGAGCAACAATGGCAATATTATACGGTCAAATTACAACAAACAAACCTGTTACTGTAAAGAGTTGTGCAGATGGAAAATCTCAAGATGAATTTGTAATGTTGCTTGATATACAAAAAAATAAACCTATTATTCAAAAACACACAACAAAAGAGGCCTCAAAAAATGGACTCTCAGTTAGCATTGTACTAGAAGGTGACTATTCAAAGGCAGGAACTAAGATTAGAGATTACGTATCACAAACATCACTGATCACACCGTATGCTTCTATAACATTTGAAGATCCTTCAGGAGAAAAGTTTCATTTTCCTAGAATTGTAAAAGAAATGCCTCCTCCACCCACCATCATAAAACCACATCCACATGGCATTGATGTAGAAACAATTAGAAGAATGATAGTAGATACACATTATCAAATACCAATTGTTGATAACAATACAATTACAAAAGTTAGAACTGAGCTTGGATTACAGAAAAAAAATCTTAATTCAAAGGGGATCTTGGAGAGAGCACAAAAAAAGTGGTCAGATCTTTCTAGACCTGTAAGAACAGTTATCGCAATGATGTCATTTCTTAATTTAGATTTTGATGGATTAAGCAAAATTAGGATTGATGATCTTGATATTGCAAATAAAAAACTTTCATATTGGAATTTTGGCGAATCTAAATCACATATAGTTGAATTAGATCCTGAGAGTCCATATTACAAACAACTTGCCAATACTGTACAAGGTGATACATTACATTCTTTTCTAACAAAAAGATTCCAACGAGTTGGACCAACAACAGCTAATAAATTCTGCGAATTTGCCAAATTCAAACCTGAAAAAAGAATTGGTAGTATGACCAATGAAGAACTTGTTAGACTCGCTGATGCACTTCAAAAATTCGAAGAATTTCTATCTCCTGATCCAAGTTGTCTTGCACCTCTCGGAGAAGAGCCATTATCCAAAGGAATAATGAAATTTTTCAATCCAGAATTTGCAGCCGTCATTCAACGAAGCGCGTCTGCTTACTCGGGGTTTCCATTTATAATTGAGATGGGAATTGCTTATGGAGGAGATATCCCAACTACAGGACTCAAAGTATATCGCTTTGCCAATCGTATTCCACTTCTTTATGATGAGGGAAGTGATGTTGTTTTAAAAGTAGTCAATGAAATGGATTGGAGTCGTTATAAAGTGAAAGGTGATCCTCCTCTTGTTATAGTATCACATATTTGTTCAACCAGAATTCCATACAAGACAGTTGGCAAGGAAAATGTTGCAGACAGACCTGAAATAGAACGTGAACTCAAAAATGCATTACAATTTCTGGCAAGAAAACTGGCGGTACATATGTCAAGACAAGGCATGGCCGACATGGCAAAGAAACGAGCAAATCTATATTCAAAATATGTTCCACTTATTGCACAGTTTGCTACCGAGCTTTCTGGAAACAAAAAAGAACCAAATTATAAACAACTAATAAAGAAGGGAAGTGAAATTGAAGAACAACAAATCTAAGACTACCAAAACAGCTGAAGCAAGAAAGGAAAAATTACTTTCGACTTTAAAGAGTCAAGGGATTTCGATATATGATGATCTAGAATCTGGCAAATTTCCACAATTTTCAATTCCAAGTAGATCAGTTAGTAATATAGTATATGATAAGAAACTAAGACAATATGTCCTTGGGCATTCTAGCGCAGTTAGAAGTGCAAGAAACATGTCACAACTTCGTTCATATACTCAACTTGCATGGCTTGCATTTTTTGTAAATAGACTCGTAAAAGAAGGAAAATCATCTACATTAAGAGACATTTATTATTCATCACAGGCTTTTGCCATTGATTTTGAAGATCAACCAGAATCTGATAATATTATAGTTGATCTTGAAGCCTTGTCGTCATTTCCTAGAGAAGACTTTCACATCTTTACCGAAGAAAGAAGTAGCGTTTTTGGTGACCTCACAATAGAGTACACTGTACCAGGATATGAAGGAAGAAGGGTTAATCTTTCTGATCATCCTGATGGATATCTAATTGGACCAAGTCTTAGTAGTGCAGAACTAGTTGATACAAGTGCAGAGCTTGTAATTGCAATAGAAAAAGGAGGTCTTTTTACAAGGTTTGTTGAGGAAAAAATTCACAAAAAATTCAAGGCAATAATAGTTGATACGGCAGGTCAAGCCCCTCGTTCTACTCGAGGTCTTCTGAGAAGACTTAACCAGGAAATGGGGTTGCCTGTTGTCATCTTGGCAGATGGTGATGTGTATGGAGAACATATCGCTATGGTCATAAAATCTGGTTCAGCAAATGCTGCACATTTACGAGAATTAACAGTACCAGATGCAAAATGGCTTGGTGTATGGGCTACAGATATTGAAAAATATAAACTTCCAACAATACCTATGACAGAATCAGACATTAAGAGAATATATGATCTACAAAAAGATCCACGTTACCAAGAAGGAAATTGGAAAACACAACTAGAAGTATTCTTAAAACTAAAACGAAAAGCAGAACTTGAAGCCTTTTCAAAATACGGATTGACAAATATTACTGATAAATATCTACCGGAAAAATTAGAGTTATCAAAGAGCCTATAGTTTTTTAATTCTTAAGGTAAGCACGCCATTTCTGTACTTGAAATCATGAATTCCCATATCTGGAGTAGCCTCAATTGGTACTTCCTTTGAGAATTTACCAGAACCTCTAACGTATAAAATACCATCAATCAATCTAACAGTTACTTGATCCTCCGGTCCTGGTACTTCTGCTACAAACACTAGTTCTTGATCTCCTTTTATCAGATCATATACCCAATTCTTTGAATCGCTCTCTTTTGTAGTATATTGCGGCTGTGTGTCCCTTGTCATCTTCCTTAGGACCCTCACCCAGTAAATCATGATGGCCGCGGTAATCCCAATCAAAATAAAACTAACGAATCCAGCCTCAGATCTTAAAGACAGTATGTAAACTACTCCAAGAAATAGCAAAACCATCAATGGTATGATAAAATCAAGAGATTTGTCATTTGAATATCTATTTTTATAACTTGCCAAGGTTCTCTATATCTTCCACCATTACACCAAATATAAAGGATCTTTGATTTTTTGTCTCTGGATTTTATTGAATTTGTGCTAACAAATTATTTAATTAAATAAATGTATTGCGAAATATCATGATATGAAAAACTCTAGGTAGTTTCCCATCGTTTAAACAGATTATGCTCAATTCCAAATTGGTCTAAACACTTTCCAACAATGTGATTTAACACATCATCTATTGTTTTCGGTCTATTATAGAATCCTGGCATTGCAGGAAGAATGGTGACTCCAATCTTCGCAAGCTTAAGCATATTTTCCAAATGAATACTTGTAACTGGAGTTTCGCGTGGCACCAGTATTAATTTTCGTGATTCCTTCATTGTTACTCCAGCTGCTCTTGCAACCAAAGTTTCTTCATAACCATTTGCAATGCTTGAAAGTGTTTTCATGCTACATGGAATTACAATCATCCCATCTGTTTTATGAGTTCCACTTGAAACACTTGCAGCCATGTTAGAATCATCAGAATAATGGTCAGCAAGAGATCTTAGATATTTAAAATCATATTCTGTTTCTAAAACAAGACATTTTTTTGCCCATTCTGTCATGATTAAATAAATTTCAATATTGTATCGCTTGAGAGCCTCAAGCATCCTTATTCCATAAAGAATGCCAGAACTACCCGTAATTCCTACAATTAACCTCATAATCAAACTGTTCTGGTTTGATATTTAATTCCAACGATATGTGTGTCTGCCTCATCTTTAATTACAACAGAGATTTTCTCAGACTATGAGCGTAAACTTGGATACAATTGAAGAAAAACTTACCTCGGAGTTGGGGCTTTCACCAATTCAAGCTAAAGTGTTTGTTCTAGTTGTAAAAAATGGAAAAATGTCAGCAGAAACTATAGCAAAAAAATTAGGAATTTCCAATTCAATAGCCTTAGAATCTGCACAAAGTCTGATAGATCTTGGCGGTTTTATTGACATAACCAAGACAGAATTTGAATCCACACATCCAAGATTTGCTGTAGTAAACATGTACAGACGAATGTGTCAAAGGGAAAATATTCAATTTAAAAAAAATCTCATTGTAGATAACATATCAATCGTTTTAGAAAAGCCATATGATGATGCAAGAACTAAATAGAACTATCTTTGGAGAAAGAATAATGTCAACGGTTCAAGAAACATGTAAGCATGAAATAGTTTACTTTGGAGTTACAAACATTAACTATGAAAAAAGAACAATTGGTTCCGTTGATATCTGGCGTTGTGTTAAATGTAAAAAAATTTTCTGTGAAGAAAAACAACTAGGAATTGAAAGTATTGTAGATTATGTTGGAATGCCTAAAATAAACGAAGATCAAAAATGGGCTGTTCTTCTATGTAATTTAAAAAAACATAAAGAAAAATGGAAGCTTGTCAAGATTAGAAAATATGATGAGATTCAACATGAGTGTTTGGATGAGAAAGTAATCAAACTCAAGGTGAATGATTTTAAGATTCAAGACGAGAAACACTGGAACTTTCTTATAGAAAACTCCGTTAACAAAGCAGTTGAAATTTAGTGTTAATTCATGAATCTTAGGGTTCATATCAACAATGTTCATGGAAGTCAAATGGCGGCTAAAATTAATGGCGTTTTTACTATTGATGAACACTATTCTTTTAGATTCAATGCTATCGCGTTTGGAAGAATTGGGGGGCATAATATCGGAGCAAAAATTCCTAAATCCACACAAAAAGCCCTTGCCAAACTAGGATACGATGTGGATGAAGTGATAAACGAACTTCAGCAAAAATTGGTTCGTGGAGATATGACTCTCCCAGAAGGAATCAATAGAGAATCATTTGCTGACAGTTAGAACTGAGCTTCTGATAATGCTTTTTCACAAGAGCAATTCCTATTTTGTGGGATTAAATCAGGAAGGAGGGTGAGAATTTTTCTAGTAGTTTCAACGTTTTTTGATAATGTTTCCAAAACTTCTTTTGCCGTTACTGGCTTGTCTGCCCATACATCATAATCGGTAACAGTTGAAATTGAGACATAACACATTTGAGCTTCTCTGGCAAGCTGACATTCTGGTACTAAAGTCATACCGATGATGTCGGCCCCTATTACTTCCTTGTAGAATTTTGATTCGGCTCTAGTTGAAAACCTTGGTCCTTCTATACAAACATAGGTACAATTTTTATGAATATTTAGATTGATTTTATCTGATGCTTTAATCACTGCTTTTTGAAGTTCTGGACAAAAAGGATCTGCAACAGATATGTGGACTACTTTTTCTCCCTCAAAAAAAGAATACTTTCTTGCCTTTGTAAAATCAATAAATTGTGTTGGCAAAACAAAATCTCCCGGTTTGAGATGATGTTTTAAACTTCCTACTGCAGAAGGAGCAATTATTCTTTTTATGCCCATTTCTTTAAAAGCCCAAATGTTAGCCCTAAAATTGATTAAATGAGGAGGAATTGCGTGTTTTTTTCCATGTCGTGGCATAAAGGCAACTTTCTTGCCTTTAAAAATTCCTATTGTTATAGAGTCTGATGTCTTTCCAAATGGTGTATCGATAGTAATTTCTTTACTCTCAGTCAATAGACCTGAGTCATAAATTCCAGTTCCTCCAAATATCCCTATTTCCGCTTGTTCCATTAGTACTTCACTAGCGATTCATGTCTGTAATCTTTAATTTCCTTTGAACCTTTTAGATCTGTTAGTTCTATTATAAATGCAAATCCAGTTACTTTGCCTCCAATTTTCTCAACTAATTTTGCTGCCGCTTTTGCAGTACCGCCAGTGGCTAGCAGATCATCACAAATGAGGACGCGCTGTCCTTTTTTTATAGCGTCGTTTTGGATTTCCATTGTTGCACTTCCGTATTCTATATCGTATGAAATTTTCTTTGTTGCTCCCGGTAATTTTCCTTGTTTACGTATCATTATCATCCCCTTGTTGTATCTTAATGCTAGTGCACAAGCTAACGGAAATCCTCTTGACTCAATTCCTGCAATTATATCTATTTCATTTTTATGGTAGAGTCTAACAAATTCATCCACTACAAGTGATAGTGCGGATGGATCTTTTAAAAGTGGACTGATATCGCGAAACAAAATTCCCTTTTTAGGGAAATTTGGTATTTCCGCAATCTTTTCTTTAAGATTCACAACATGTTTGGCACTAGGTGGATATAAAAAATATTTCTAATTAAATTTATTATTGTATGCTTATGTTTGTAGTTGCTTGACCAGCTACAGATTTTGCTTGAATTGTATAACTTCCAGGACCAAAGTTCAGAGGAATCTTCCATAACGTACTGAAATCTGCTGTGTTAGTTGATGATATTGTAAGAGATAAGGTCTTTGTATTGTTAGTGCCAATTACATTTATTATCACATCGGCTTCCTGACCTGCTCCTGTTCCGGAAATTGTGACGATGTCTCCTCTATTATATACTGGAGGATTTCTGTCAAGTATCACAGTTATTCCCTCATGGCCAGTTTTTATGGTAAGATCTAGACTAAAATGATTGAGAGCATTACTAGCATCAAGCTTCCAAATTCCTGCTGCCTCATCTATGGGAATTCTAAAATCTGTTATAGAAAAGAATCCTTTTTTATCTGTGAATACCTGTTCAGATTTTACAACGGCACCTTGGGGATCAGTAAGTGTTAATCTAACAACGCAATTTGCGTTTTTTGTATTGCCTACAATTATGATATTGTCACCTAAAAGATAGAATTCTTTTACAGTTTTCATCGTAATTTGTCCACAATCCGTAGGAACACCAATTTGAAAATCCGCTGATGCCTTGTCATTTCCTCTGTTAATTACTGCCGTATAGATTCCTGGATTATATGATGTTACATTAAAAGAATAACTCACAAATCCATCAGGGCCTATCACAATGAGATCTGCAAACTTTTGTTTACCAGATGGATCTACAATGACAAGATTAAGATTTGATGAGGGCGGACCTGAAATGTTAATCGAAGGCTTGTCTGCATTAGAATAATCTAATTTGTCCATTGAAAGTGTAAGCTGAGGCACTGGAAGTTCACCAACTCCAAAGTAGGCTGTGATTTGATCAGTTCCTTGTGAAATAGTTGCTATGTAAGTTCCTTTTACTGCAGCAGCATCTGATGAATAAGCTATTGCTATCTTTCCGTCAGATGTTACATTGACATCCTTTGCAAAGACTTGCTTCCCCGTAGGATCTATGATGCTAAAGGATACTCGTTGGTTAGAAATAGACGTTCCATTAATTATTAACGTTTGACCTGGATCTATCTTTTCTTGTGACTCTGAAATTAAAATTTGGTGACTTGTTACTATATTATGAGGTCTAGAGACATTGTTTTTACCATCTGATACGATTATGGTATAATCTCCAAAGGGAGCATCAATGGGTACTGTACTAGTAAAGGAATAATGTCCTGTCTTATCGGCCGTTGTTGTAAATGTTGTTACGCTATTGCCCTTTGAATCCTGTACTGTGATAGTTAAAGTGCTTCCAGGAGTTGCGGTTCCAGTAATCGTCTTGGTATCACCTCTATGATATATCGTATCAGCATTAACTGTTAAAGGCATACTTTGAATTGTAATACCTCTCTTAGATGCTTCTTGAATTATAGTACTAAATGTTTTTGAATTACCGCTTTGATCTTTTACAAAGAAACTTACACTACCAGTTGGTTGATTATCTGGAATTTTGGTGGTTATTATAAAATTACCATTTTCATTAGTACTAAAGGAATCAATCTTGTTATTTCCAATGTACAAATCTAGGTTTGTTGTTGCAACAAAGCTCAGGCCAATGACTCGCACATCAGAACCAGCTTTTGGTGTAGATGGAATTATTCTAAAATTTGAACCGTCCAATATTCCATTAGAATTAGTTGGTGGTTTGCTTCCAGTTTGTGCAGGAGTTCCAGTTTGTGCAGGAGTTCCAGTTTGTGCAGGAGTTCCAGTTTGTGTAGTACCAATTTCTCCTGAACCTAACTCGTTATTTTTGTTATCCAACGCCTTCCAAGCTATAACAGGATTTGATTGATCGGTCTTAACCACAAAATTTGCAGAATCGCCAGGTTTTACTGGGTTTGTCGAAGTAAATGTCAATATGTTCGAAGGATTCCTTATGCCAAACCAGCCACTATCTGTCTTAAAAGATTTGAAATTTCCATTTTGCTCAATTTGCAAAATCACAGAACTAATATCAGAAATGTTTTGAGCATTGTTGGTAAATTTTAAGATTGTAGTCATGCCGTTATTTGAGGAAGTCATTATTACTAGATTACCTGAACTACTTGCCTGTGTGGGCACTAGAGAAGTAAGTGAACTAGAAACAAGTAAAAGTAAAAAAATTGCTTTAAATGACATATTTATCATATCAAAACAAAATCTTTCTCCAAATTAAACCTTAACCAGCTTTTATCTATCCGCAGTGTTTTTTTTACAACCCAATGGTAGCAAAGATGAGTAAAGTACAAATTCAAGCTACTTGAAAAATTATCTTTTATGTGGAATACTTGTCTCAGAAACAATATTCTGGTTTTGTCTTATTCTCTCAGCAATAAGCCTATAAATTGACCTGAATTGGTCCTTTGTTTTATCAGATAAAAATTCTGTTTCTTCAAGTGCAATTTTCTCACAGATGTATCTACAAATATCTTCCCTATCAAATTTTTCCCATCCAAGATGTTGATTTTCTTTCCAGATCTCATTTAAATTTTCGATTGTGCTCTTTTTACCTTTTACAGCAAGATTTTCCCTTGTCAGATTAGAATATCCCTCTTTTCTTAGCTTAATTTCATACGTTTGATTTACCGCATAGAGATAATCTTCATCTACAATTAGATCTTCTATTGCTTGTTTTGGTTGTCCTCCAAGTTCAAAAAATATCATTTGGACTGATTTGAAGCCATTTGTTTGTAACATGGCGGAAATTTGACGTGAATGGTCCGTATTGTCAAGAAGAACAAATGTATTGTAACCATGGTTTCTGTAAAATATGGCAAGCGGTAATACCGAATTTTTGTTATATGCTGGAACTATGTTTAATGGATTCATTGAAAGATTAGGATCTTTTAAGAACCTATCAAACGCATTTAGATACATGGAATCTGTCATTGTCTCTACAATTATTACAGGTCTTGAATTATAGCCAATCTCCCTATCGATAATCGATTCTACTAGACCTCTGGATAAACCATAAAGAATTGGAGTTAGTGTTTGATCATCTGCATTCCAATAATCATAATAGATGTGGCTAAGATGTTTTCTCTTATCAAGTTCTACAACAAGCAAATTTCCAGGAGTATAATCAAATATCATAAATGGAGAGTGGGTTGCATATAGAATTTGATTAGATCCTGCAAGGTTCTTTAATAAATCAGAAATCCCTCTTTGTTGAGTTGGGTGCAAATTTCTTGCAGGTTCATCAAGAAGTAATATAGCTTCTTTTAGTTCGGATCTTTGTGTTTCTGCAGCAAAGTTAACAATAAATGAAAATGTCCACTTGAATCCCTCTGCTCTTCTATTCAGAAGTCCTGTGTTTGTAACAGTGCCATCTTTATGGACATCTGAAATTACAACGCTCAAAACGTTTCCTGGATTATAACGCAGCTCTACGTGAATCGGGTCTCCTTTCCACGCTGGATTTAGTCTTTCACTTAGTTTTCTACTTGATGTATGTAAAAGTTTTATCAATCTTGAAGGGGTAGTTTGCACTTCTTCAAGTTTATCTGTATCAAGTTCTGCTAGATAAAATAAATTTTTTACTGTTTCGGCCTTATCAAATTCCTCGATATATTCTAATCCTTTTGGTCTTATTCCTTTTGTTTCTTTTAAGAACTCATTAAGATCAATATTTCCTAAAATCTTTTTGTAATCTGAAAAATAAACAAAGCGTGGATGTAATTTATCTTCTATGAAATTTTCAAGGGCAGAACGTTCACTTGTTCCTACCAGTAAATTGTCATAGATGCTGTCAATATCTTTGTAAATTTTTTCCCATTCGGAAATTACCGGTCTTTCTTCTGAAGCTAGTAAGTAAATCTGATTGTTGAATTCTGCCATCATGTTGGTAAATGCATCCCTTGTTCTTGGAGGGCTGCCTAGCAAGAATTTCATATCTAGTCGTATACGTACGGGATTTGGAATATTAGACACAAAATTTTGAATGCGTTCAACAAAGTTTTCCCATGAATTCAGACGTTTACTCGCCTCGCCACTGATTTTTACATCACCAAAGTCGTACTGGATTCTGGGATTTATCTGGGTTCTGTAAATTTTTACAGTTTTGATATCTTGTAAGTTTGGAAACTTTTCCTGAATTAACTTGGTTTCTTTCTCACCTAGCTCAAAATCGCCTTCTGCTAATCTTATTTCCGACTTTAACTCTTCTGACATTTCGTCACATAAATCTAATTCAGAAACCTTGGAATCCTTGTTCAATAATGTGAGCGCTTCAAGTATTGTTGTTTTTCCACTCTCATTTCTTCCAATGAAAGCAGCCAAATCGCCAACTTTAATTTCACCAGAGTCATGAATGCAACGAAATGCACGTATTCTAAATTTCCGAAGCCGCATCTAGCGCCTATGTGCTTGTCTATGATTTAACTTATTCGTCAAAGTTATCTTTTGCCATAACTAATTTTTATACTAAATAGATATAAGGGAATGAAAATGGTTAGATAACAAAATGACAGTGCAAAAGACAGCTTTGCTTGTTTTTCTTTTTCCAGTTGTAATATCAGCAGCTTTTGGTGCATCAGTTTTATCAGATGTATTGGGGCAACCTGATAGGCATCTTAACATGTGGCAATTTGTTAATACTAAACAACCCGTTCAAACTGGAGACAAGGACATTAGAATTCAAAATCTCTTGAATTCTTATTCTACTATAATGCCTGTAAGCATTACTGTAGCAGTAAATAATACTGCATTTGATTGCGGAGATCTTTATATTACGATATACAATGTTGATACATCTCCAAATCAAGTAGCAGCACAAAATGGTTACTTTTCGCAGTGCTTTGTAGAAAACAATTCGATATTACCAATTCACGATACATTTTCACAGATAATTGGTAAGTCAGGTAATTACGAAATCGTGGCAGAAATAAAAGACAAAAACTATCAAAACATGATAAGTGCCACTGCACACTTTAGAATTCAATAAAAACAATTGCTATGTTATTATATTGCTTTGAAGTTAGGACTTGTGGGAGCATGAGTTGTAATTAGGTGACATTTATGGTTAAAAAGAAAGAGAAGAAATCTGCAAAAAAAA
>CAZDTF010000025.1:0-10876 GCA_964508325.1 uncultured Nitrosopumilaceae archaeon
TACCCCATGTTTCTCAAGATTTTTTTTGGTATGGTTCTGGTATATTATCAAGTCAGAGTTTCCCTTCTTTGGATACAAGACCTGTTCAAATTCTTGGATGGATAGCTGGTCCCAATAGTACAGATAGTGCGGATGTAATGGAATGCCAAAGTCTAGTGAGAGTTTGAGTGCTTCATCTAGGTTGGGCATCTGTGAAACAAATTGCATGCGTGGATCCTTTGGCTCATATTTTGCAAGCATTGCTTTGAGTTCCTCAGCCCAATATTCTTCCACATAACCTGTTGGAACAAGCTCTGCATTGTTTTCTAAAAAGTCGCCATAGCTAATCAGAATGTCGCCGAGGTGTAGGATCTTTTCTATTTGTGGTTTGAGATGTATGCCGTGGTGGGTGTCCTTGATTTTTACAACATTACCGTTTTTTAGTCTAACAATTGGCGTATCCAAAGAATCTACAAAAGCAATGGTTGATGCCTTTCCGGGAATGTCAATTTTAATCTGTGTGCCAACTACTATAGTGTGGTCCAAAATTTCTGCAATCACTGGATGTATTCCTACTGAGGAAAAGCCGGTATTGCATGCCCTGCCATATCGTAGTCTAAAACCACCTAGTTTTTTTGGCATGGAAAGGACAGACCTGCCAGTAATGACCTCCCTCATCCTATGAGAGGCAGCGTCCTCGTCTCCGGTTTGGATTGCACCCTTGAGGTTCTTTAGCCAGTCCCATCCGTCCAGATCAAACAACTCGATGAGTTTTAGTAATTTCCTTGACTTGCCAATCAGCCCATCATTTAGAACTCTAAGCGCGCCACCCCTTACCCTATTGGTGCTTATCCTTGTCATGTTTCTGTGGCTTACGATCTCAACTGGATCTGTATCAACGCCGTCTAGCTCAACTGGAAGATTGGATATCACAGTCACAACATCCTCGTCGGGAACATGGTATTGGAAATTTCCCGCCTCCCTCTCATAGAGTCTCAATTCCTCTACAAATCTTCCAGTCTCATCATCAAACGAGTTCGCCTGAAATTTGGAAAGACCTGCTATCTTTCTGACATGGTCTGCAATCAGCATTGTAGATGCTGCCTCAGTTCCACCAGCAGATCTTATGGGTCCTGCAAACGATATGGAGAGATATTCAGAGCCGTCATGATTTTTCTTAATCTTTACCACATCAATTCCCTGGAGTGGCGCTACTGTGACACCTTCTGTCACTATGGCAAGGCCTACCCTTACTGCCAGATCAAGCCTCTCTTCTAGTGTTGTATCTGGCGCAGAGTACATTCCCAAGGCAATCTCTTCTGATAGATTCAGTGCGGCAAGCTCCTTTGTCGTACTCTGAATCAATACTCTCAGTCGTTCAGTCACATCAATGTCATGCATCTTGGAGACACGGTCTGCAAGATCAAAGGCAATCTTGGGCTCTACCATACCAGACGAATCTGCCAAGGTAGATTTTGCAGCAGCTGCACTCTCAAATGTTTTAAAAACTAGTTCGGAAAGATCGGTGTAATAATCAAAATAATAATCGGGCATTGGGACCTCTTTTAGTCTCAGTGCTACATTTTCAGACATCTTACTTCCTTGCGGTCTGGATGGTTTTTACAATTTCGGCCAGAGTCTTCAGACTACCTCCATTCTCAAGCATGGTTCCAATGACAATGCCATCTGCACCGGCCTTGACTATCTGAGATGCAGTCTGGGGGGTTTTGATCCCTCCACCTACTATCAAAAAGCCCTTGAAGACCTTCCTTACTGCAGCAACCATCTCTGGTTTTACACTAGATTTTGCTCCAGAGCCTGCCTCAAGATAGACAAACCTCATTCCCATGAACTGCGCAGAAAGGGCATACATTGCTGCTAGGTTTGATTTCTCAAATGGTATAGTCCTTGCCGAGCCTACAAACCAAGCTGATGTCCCCTCACCAATTATGATATAAGCTGTGGGAAGTGGCTCCAAGCCAAATTTGAGTACGCTTGGAGCGCCCAGAGCCTGAGCTTGTGAGATGAAATATGGATTATCAGAATTCAAAAGTGAACTAAACAGGATCGCGTCTGCACCAGGTACAACCCCGGTAACATTTCCCGGAAACAAAATGATTGGAATCTTGAGAGATTTCTTTAGTATCTTTACTGTTTCTGCCATGCCAAGCTGATCTGTTGCAGATGAGCCGCCAACAAGTATTGCAGAAGCTCCTATCTTCTCAACATCATTTGCAAGTTTGGCAGCTGATTTTATCGCAGATATCTCAGAGTCAATCAATACAAAAAGCAATGCATTTTTTTTCTTGAGAGTAGATTTGAGATAGGTTTCTACACTAGGCATATAGGACTGGTTATTCAGTATTCATTTAAAGTTTAATTCAAAGTATGTATACAGATCTGTATAGCTATGGCCGAATCCCCAAATCCAATTTCTAATAATATTATAAGGCAAATCATAAAAAAATCATTATTTACAGATAGACAAATTGAAATTATTTTAAATCAGTTAAACCTACACAAGACCCAATTTACTATAAGCAAAGGGGCATATTTTAGACAGGTAAAACAAACACGGGACAAGTTAATTGGGTTGTGCTATTCCCTAATACTGCTCAGGGGTTTAGACATACTTGTTCCTGAAGATATTGATGTGATTTCAAAGCTTTCTGATCAGGTGTCTGTGATACAAAGTAGTGATGTATTTCCTGAAAAAGAAGAAGAAATCATGACTGTGATTGGTCAGTTGGTAAATCGTGCCTGCAGGGTGTGATTTGTGCTTCATTTTAGTGCGAGTTCTTTTGTTGAACCAGTGATGGAATATGTTGTGATTGATATCTAACATGTGAAAAAATTTTGCTCAAAGATGATAAATCACATAGATAGACGAAAGTCAAGTGATGTTAGTGGATATACCTGATGTAGGTACGATTATCGGTGTTTTTATCACATTTGTGTTGGGCGTCTTTGCAATTTTTATATACAACAGGGTAAAGCCTCTCATCAAGGCTGATTCAGATCTTCTAAAATCCTATACAGAACGCCTACAATATTATGAAAATCAGTTAATAGATATGAAAATACGCGTAGATTCCATGGAATTATTGAAAGACTCTGAGGATCTCGAGATTCTCCTGCCTAGGCCAAAGGAAACAAAGGTAGAGAAGCAGGAGACCCCAAGTGTCCAAGAAGAGAGACCAAAGGAACGCATGCATAATATGAACTTTGGAAATGCGACTGACTATGTCCTGAGATTAATCACAGAAAAACCAATGACGTCACGTGATATACAAATCACAATAGGGCGTACAAGGGAGCACACATCACGCATGATGAAGAAGCTTTTCGAAGATGGTTTGGTGGAAAGAAACATGCAAACCAAGCCCTTTACCTACTACATTACAGACAAGGGCAAGGCAAAGATAGGTGCTGCCAAGATAGCACTCCAACAATAATTTTGTTGCAAATTATGTTCTATTTTGGCCTAATAACACTTATTTAATAAATTCATTAAAAATTAAAATCTTAAATATATAAATTAATTATTTATTATCATGTCCTCCGTCCATGAAGAACTTGTCAAGATCACCTTGGGTGGAACAATCTCCATCCCAAAGCAGTTTAGAAAGTTCCTTGAGATGCAAAAGGGGGATTATGTAAAGGTGATAATGGATCAGGATCGTCTCATTGTTAAAAAGGTAATAATTTCCTAGGTTTCGAAGTCCCGTTGCTTTTGGGCAAGCTTGATTATTTGGTATGCCCACTCTCTTCCCTGTCTTTCTCTAACTATCTTATTTTTTGTGGCAAACCTAGCCAGATATGTGGATATGATGCTAAGTTTGATTGGTTCCCCATACTCGTCCTCGAATTTTTCAAGGATCTGAGATGAGGTAAATTTGCCCATTGGAAAATTCTTGTCTATCAGATGCCAAATTTTAGAGCCTACCGAGTCTAGTTGAGGTAACCCTCCCTGTTCTTCGATATTCATTAAGTCCATCAACTCAAATATCTTTAGCATCTTTTCCCTGGTTACATTACCTTCCAGGCTAAAGTTGTACTTGGCTCCATCCGCATCTTCCAAGTCGATTCTAATCTTTTTTCTTGTCATCGTGATCGATCGGGTTAACACCTTAACACTTGAACAGATCATAGAAGATTTGTTAACCAATGTGTTTGTTAACGTTCACTGCCTAGTCCACGCCTGGCCTGTATTGGCATCTTAGCTAGGTCTTTTTTCTTTATACCATAGCAATACCAAATTCCATGCCTGGACTGGAAATATAGGGGTATATCCTGCGACCTTAACATTGTTAAGGCTCATCTTCACGCCTAGACTGGAAATAAGGGGGTCAAATTGGGCTCTGTTTTATCTACCTTAACATTTTGTTCACTAGATGTTAATTTTATTTTGGGCATGCCCACACACCAATACTTCCACTCTAGCTTTTTTAAAATAATTTTTTTGAAGAAAATAAAATAATAAATGATAACTGAATTAGTTTATTCTGTTCTGATCATGTATAGTCTTTATTTTTAACAGAGAAGAAACATTGGTGTCTGGGGTTTTCTGGCACAAGTGTATATGATCGCACTTATTTGTTAACAATTATTCTATGATCTGTTCAAATCCCAAAGCGCGATCGGATCGATCTCAATGGCTTTGGCATACCAAAATTTATCACCTGCAAAAGAAACAACAAAACAAGTGGTCTACATCGATCCAATAGACAAATTACTAGACGACTCGACAAGCGGCAAATCATTGTTTAAAAATAGAGAAGTGTTACATTTCACTTTCATACCTGACATCATTCTTCACAGAGAAGAGGAACAAAAAAAAGTCACACAATCACTTATTCCATTGTTAAAAAAGTCCCGCCCCTCTAACCTGTTAGTTTATGGAAAACCGGGTACCGGCAAAACACTGGTTGTAAGAAAAGTATTAAACAAAATACAAGAAAGGGCAAAAGAAAAATCATTTCCAATTGAATTGGTTTATGCAAACTCTAAAGAAGAAACAACACTTTACGGTCTGCTGGTAAAGTTTGGAAGACAATTGGGACTTGGGACCCAAAAAGAATTACCAAGTACTGGCCTGTCAATCAGTGAGGTATTCAACAGAATTATTTCTACTATAGAAAAAAACGCATTAAACACAGTCTTTGTTGTAGATGAAATTGATTATCTTGCAGAGCTGGTCTCAAAGACAGGAAAGGATGTTTTCTATTCAATCACAAGAGCAAACGAGAGACTAAAGAAAGGTTCCCTTACACTGGTGGGCATTTCAAACGACCTTACCTTCAAAGAAAGACTAGATCCTAGGGTGCTAAGCAGCCTAAGTGAAGAGGAGATTGTATTTACAAACTATGCCGTAGGACAAATCAAAGAAATCCTTGAGGAAAGAATCAAGGTTGCATTTATCCCAAAGGCAATAGAGCAGGCAGCGACAAATCTATGTGCTGCAATGGCAGGCCAAGAGCATGGAGATGCAAGAAGGGCAATAGACCTATTGCGTGTGGCTGGAGAGATTGCAGAAAGAGACCAGGCAGACTGTATCAAAGAGGAGCATATCAGAAAGGCCTCACTAAAAATGGAAGAAGACAAGGAAACCACAGCTCTCAACTCCTATCCCTTACATGAAAAATTGCTAATCTTGGCAGTAATGAAAGCAAACGGAACTACAACAGGAGAAATTTACTATTCTTACAAAAGCCTGTGCAAGACCGTTAGACAAAAAGAGCTTACTCAAAGACGCATAACCCAAATTCTTAGTGAAATAGAGATGACTGGTCTAATTTCAGGCAAAATAATTCATCAAGGAATGCACGGAAGGACAAAAAAATTCAGCTTAACACTGCATCCTGAAACAGTAAAAAATGCATTCAAAGAAGACCTGACCCTTGAAGACCTTTTATAAAATTTAATTTTAATATATCTCGGTAAAATCTTTTGTAAAAACCTTCATTGTGGCTAAATTTACAATCACCGCAATTCCAGGTGTCGGGGTTATTCCAACACTTGCCTGGTATCCTGTTTGCGTCTGCCAAGCTCCAGAGTTTACAATAAGCGTCCCCTTGTACATATCCAGATCAACAACATGGATATGTCCTGAATGAAAAATATCGGGAACATCATTTATGACCATCATGTCTTCTAGCTCAGGCGCAATCGGGGTTCGTTTTCCGTAAATGGGGCTTAGGTGTCTTGCCTTAAGTAAAACCCGCATTGCTTTTGCAGGTTGTGAATAGCTCAAGCCAGGGGTTGTCCCTACCACATCGTCTAAGCTTTGGCCGTGAAACATCAAAATTCTGACACCGTTTAGCTCTATCATAGAAGGATTCCCCAACATGAAAAAATTTTCCCTATTCCACAAACTCAGATTGTGTTTTTCTGGAATTGCAGGTTGGGGCAGTGCCCTGCGACCTGGGTCATGGTTTCCAGGAATTATGAAAACCTTAATGTGTTTTGGAATCTTATCAAGCAACTGAGAAGCTTTGAGCATCTGTTCGTTGACATCAACCAAAAGTAACTCCTTGTCCTGGTTTGGGAAGATACCAATACCATCTACAATATCGCCACCAACCAAAACGAAACGAACCTTTCTTGCTATTGGATCTGGGCTAGAAAGCCATTCGACAAATTCTGTAAACTCTTTTTCCATGAAATACCTACTTCCTACGTGCAAGTCTGAGATCAAGACAGCATATGTAACAGTTTTTGAGCGATTTGTGACATGGTCTGGAACATCTGGTACAATCAAATCTTTTACAATAAACCCGCCATTTTTGCCTGGGGTAACTGTAAGCATTACAAACTGATCCATTAGGAGGGAGTTTGCAGTTTCTTGCAGCTCCTTGTTGAATACCAGCATCTCAATGGAGCCAGTCGTGTCATCTACAACAAGTTTTGTTACATCTCGCTCTATTTTTCTGTCCATCAAAAGGCCGGCTACCAAGACCTCCTCCTTTATTTTTCCACCCTTTACAGTGTCAATGGGGCTAAGTTTTTTTGCCTGAGACCTCTGCAAGATAATTTTCAATAATTTTGAATACCTACTTGCAAAAAGCGCGCTAAAACCATCAATTCCTTCTGCCGAAGTAATTTTTTTTGTAGGGTCTGATAAAATTACATGATGATTTTCGATCGTCTCATCAATCCCAGTGTCAACAAACATTTTCAAGTCATTCTGGTTTATCAAAAACAGATTTTGTTTTGTTTTTTCTCTTACTACCTGTTTGATTATTCTTTCAAGTTCCTTTGTATCAATTCTTTCAAGGATCTTAAAGGCATCGGGATGAATCTGGAAACCTCTACTTAATGCATAAGTCAATGCAGATGAGACGTCTTCTTTCATCAAAGTCTCATAATATTACTTTTAGTTAAATCTGTATCAAACCATCAACCTCAAATAGAGTTCGTTTTAATCTAAAACGTGTCAAGGAAAAAACGAATTTTAGTTGGGTTTATTTTTGTTGGCATCTTTATGGCATCATTTTCTATAGGTGCTGAAATCCAAGTCCCACAGCAGGACGCAAAATCATTTCTCAAAGAATTTCAGCAGGCCGTAAACGGAATTGATGCACTTGGAATATTCAAACATAACGCCTCAATTGGTCTGCCAATGTTTGTACCAGGGTTTGGCATTCCTTGGGGTTTATTTGCATCTACATCAACAGGCCTAGCCTTTAGCGCCCTTGTAACCACGACTCCCATACTTGCAAAAATACCACCAATAGCAATTCTACTTGCTTCCCCTTTTGGAGTAATGGAACTTGCAGCTTATTCTATAGGAATGTCACGAAGTTTTGTTCTAGTATGGGTCATAATAAAAAAAGGTCCCATAAGACAAGAAGTACGGCCAACCATAATTGAAATCGGAACTGCAGTAGTACTCTTACTAGCAGGAGCATTTATCGAATTTGCAATGATAAATCAATATGGATCAGTTATCGTTAATCCCAAATCCTAGATTCATTTTTATTTTAACAAAAGATACAAGACAACATGCATGGCCTGAAAATCCACACTCTTCCAAAATTGAAGAAACCAAACATGGTAGCTGCCCTTCCGGACATGGGCAACGTAGCAGGATTTGGAGTGGATTTTCTTGTAAAGAACCTCAAAGCAAAATTGTTTGCTGAGATCTATGCATTCTGGCCTCCTGCAGTATCTTACGAAAAAGGCGTGATAAACTATACACAATCAAGCTACAAATTTTATTTTTGTGAAAAAGAAAACCTTGTAATTTTTTCTGGAGAATTTAATCCATCAGATCCAAGAAGATTGTATGAACTGTGCTATGAGGTGGTTAACATGGCCAAAAAGCTCAAGGTCAATACATTATATTCTATCGGAGCTGCATTAAGGCCACCACATCCTACAGAACCAAAACTCTTTGGTGTTGCATCATCTCCTAAACTTGTTGACTTTATAAAAAAACAAAAGATCGAACTTCTAAACGGCAAGGGTCAGATAACTGGGTTTAATGGATTAGTTCTTGGAATAGCAAAGGAAAAAAATCTTGAAAGCATTTGTATTCTTATGGAAATAGATAACCCAAATATCATACAACCAAAAGCTGCTCAAACCATCCTCATCAAACTCTTAGAGTTATTGAAAATAAAATCTCTGGACATGAAAGACTTGGAAGAAGAGGAAAAAAGGAAGAACTTCATGGAACAGCAAATGAGCTACATGGATGGTCTTGCGCGAAAAGACAAGCAGCCAGGAATTGCCTAATTGTGTTGAAAAATTATACCTATTAATTAAATACGACTTTGGAGTTTAGTTCAACATGAAGCTTGGATTAATTTTACTAATCTCAATTACAGCGCTAGTACTTATAATCTCATTACCCAATGCCTATTCCCAACTTGTGTCAGATAACAAGTACCTATTACAAGCAACAGGTTTTGTTGTAGGAAAACAAACAATCCAAGATTCTGGGATTGATTTGCAATTTTCGACGGGACAGTACAATAACGGAAATACACCAATAACACTGCAAAACGGTCTAGTCACTCTTTCTGGTACTAGCTACCTTGATTCTGGAATTTGGAGCTCTACACTATTGCGTGATGGAAAATTTCTAGCGATTTTAGGTGACGCCCAAAATTCAAACGGGGACACAATTCATCTTAATTTATTTGGAAGGCTGGTTGAAAACAGTCAAGCTGGATCAGTCTATTACTTTACTGGAAAGATAACTGGCACAACAGAACCTTTACAAGTTGCTTATAGTGCAAAGATAGCTTCAACAGTTTCTAGCGTTATTACACCAACCCCAACACCACAAACCCCCACCTCGCAAAATCAGGGAAATACAATCAAAGTAAGTATTGTATCAGGATCATCTAGTCCCTATAACCAAAATTACTTTTCACCGTCTTCCATACGTGCAACTCTTGGTACAACCATTGTCTGGACAAACAATGATAATGTACCGCACCAAATTGAAAGTGGGACTGCTTCACAATCAACAACAAACTCAACTGCATCATTTACTCCAGATGGAAAAATTAACAGTGGTCCCATTGCACCAGGACAATCATTTCAATACATAGTAAATAATGTTGGTACTATAACATTCTATGATCCAACATATTTGTGGATGACTGGTGTCATAACCTCAAGTTCAGAAATTACTACACAAGTAAAGACTGCACAAATTTCAATATTGCAAGGTGCATCAAATATGAAAACGGGTCAAGTTCTCTCTCCTTCTTCTGTACAGATAACTCCAGGGTCCACTATTGTCTGGACAAACAATGACTCTGTATCACACAGAATTCTTAGCGGATTTTTATATACTACAACACAGGGACATGGAGGATATGCTAATCCAACACCAAACGCACCTTCGTTTTATCCAGATGGAAAAATTGACAGTGGCCAGATTGCACCAGGACAAACCTTCCAATTTACAATGACTGGTACAGGCACTATATCATTCTATGATCCTACATACACATGGATCAACGGTGTAATAGTGTCAGCCTCACAAACATCAGCACAAACCAAACCAATCCAAGTAAGCATTCAACCAGGCTCATACCAATCTCAAGGTTCTGCCTCACAACAAAACCAATTTTACACCAATCAATATTACTCGCCAACTGATCTGCAAATTGTTCCTGGTACAACCATTGTCTGGACAAACAACGACTCTGTATCACATACAATTCTTAGTGGCACAAGCACAAAAAAAATAGGCAATCCTTTCACACCAGATGGAAAAATTAACAGTGGTCCCATTGCACCAGGACAATCATTTCAATTTACAATAACCGACATAGGAATCATAAGGTTTTATGATCCATCATATACGTGGATGAATGGAGTCATAGTTTCGATACCGCCCTCCTCATCATTTACTATAGCGGCTCCATCACATAATCCTGGACTCCATTAATCTAAATCAAAAAATTCATTTCAAATTAATGTAGGATTCTAGCTTTGTTTGGTCAAAAACCATCACGGAGAGATCTGAAAATTGTTTTCCTTCCAAATCTTTAACCGTACCGACAAACGACGTTTCTTTCTCACTAGTTAAAAATTCAAAAACATGAACCTTCATTTTTGTTGTATCAAATCCATGGTTTTTTAAATAAAGGGCAATCTCAGATTGCATAAAATGTTTTGAAGGATCTTTGGGCCAAGGCCTTGGTACAAGTACCACACTATACCCATCTAACAATGCCTTTTGGAGTTCGATCTTTTTTTCCTCAATACTTGTAGTCACATGCAAAGTTATTACCTTACCTTTATCAAGAGGTACTCTTGCCTTTGAAGCAGCAACTTGAATGGAACTAATGCCGGGAATTATCTGCACATTTCCAAAAATCTCAATTAACCTGTCCACAACTTCAGATTCCGAAAAATTTACATCTCCAGTGAA
>CAZDTF010000026.1:0-10617 GCA_964508325.1 uncultured Nitrosopumilaceae archaeon
TGCAAGGTTCAAGTGCTTTAGATAAATATGATTTAAAAAAAGCACATCAAGCACTAAAAATGCTTCTAATTGATAGAAGTAATGAATTTCGAGTTCTTGCTAAAGGCATTGGATATCCAACTAATACAAAAGATTGGGAATTAATAGTCTTGAATTTTTGTCTTGATTTTGTAGATTGTTTCAATGTATGGTCTAATTCAACTCCTCCTGATCATAATCAAATTCATAAGTGTATGACTCAGATGAGGCAAATTGCTAGTGGTAAATCAAACATGACTGAAGTCACGCATCTCCAGAATATTGCATACCTCCTTTCAGAAGATTTTAAATCAATTTACAAAAGAATGGAATAAAAATTGAAAAGAGATCTCAAAAACATCTGTTGATTATATTTTATTATTTTGTATCTTGTATCTTGTGATCATCCTTCAGACGCAGATTTTCCACCATCAACGTTTAAGATGATCCCGGAAATCCAGTTTGCTTCATCTGATGCCAAATAGACTGCCGCATTTGCAACATCTGTTGGTTCACCTATCCTGTTTAGTGGCTGTCTATCCTCTAATACCTTTCTTGCCTCAGGATAATCGAGATATGGCTTTATCATTCCTGCATTGATAATTCCAGGGTTTATACAATTACATCTAATATTTTTTCTGGCATATTCTATTGCGATGCCTTTTGTAAACATGTTAATTGCAGCCTTGGTTGTACAATATACCGTTAAGTGTGCTTTTGGAATTGCACGCTCGCTTGATATTGAACCAATGTTGATAATTGAACCGCTATTTTTTTCTAGCATTTTTATTAATACCGATTTTGTGATTCTAAAAGTTCCATAGAGATTTGTATTAATCAAAGATCCCCAATCTGAATCAGACATCTCATGGAAGTGTATTGGTTCATTGATTAGACCTGCATTGTTTACGAGTATGTCTATTTTTCCATAATGAGCAGAAATTTGTTCTACTGTTTGCAGGACTTGGGCTTCGTTAGTTAGATCACAAGGAATCCCAACTGTTTTTGTAGCGTAGTTCTTTATTGTTTTTCTTGCTTTTTCAAGTTTGTCAAAGTTTCTACCTATTAAAACAACATTTGCGCCTTCTTCTACAAATCTTTTTGAAATTTCCAATCCAATATCACTTGATGCGCCAGTAACAATCGTAACTTTATCCTTTAATCTCATGTAATGGTTAAGAAATTATCCTATATGAACATTAAAGATTAAAAAAAATCAAACTCAAGATCTGACCAATATTAACATCAAAAATGATTTCACTAGTTATGGCAATCATAGAATTATGCAAAATAATGTATGGAATACTATAACTGGTAGCAATCTATTTGATTAATTTTTGAATTTCCTGTGATACAAGTGGCAAAAATGCTCCCACATCTGAGACTATGCCTAGAGCTTGCCATGTTCCACGGTCCATCAACTTGGTCACTGTTGGCTGGTTGATATCAACTACTATTACCTTCACCTCCGCGGGCAACATGTTGCCAGTAGCAATGGAATGAAGCATAGTTGATATCATTATTACCATTTTTGCATCTTTGAGAATCTCTTTGTATTTTTTTTGAGCAACTGTCATGTCAGTTATAACATCAGGAAGTGGACCATCGTCTCGTAACGAACCTGCCAAGACAAAAGGAATTTTTCTTTTTACACATTCGTACATTATTCCTTTTGTAAGCGTCTTATTTGCAACCATTTTATATATGGAACCAGCTTTGAAAACAGAATTTATTGCCTGCATGTGATTCCGATGTCCTCTTATTGCTAGTGTTCCATCACGAACATTCATCCCCAATGAAGTTCCAAGTATGGAATATTCTATGTCATGAACCGCAAGAGCATTTCCTGCGAGTATGGCATCAATAAATCCGAGTCTTATCAAGGTTGCAATTGAATCCGATGCTCCAGTATGTACTATTGCTGGGCCACCAACTAACACAATTTTGCCACTCTCTTTTTTTGTCTTGTAAATGTCATATGCTACTTTTCTTGCTATGTGCTGTGTTGGGCGTTCACTTGAACTATTGCTTCCCATAAATTGAAAAAGATTTACTCCCTCTCTAGGTCTTTCTGGAGGAGTTATCTTTATTCCTCTCTCTTCCACAACCACCATGTCACCTTTTTTGACTTCACGGATAGGAGAACACCAAGCTTTTTTTCCTTTAACAACAATACATTTGTCCATCATCATGTTTTCCACCTTTACCCAATTTCCTTTGTAGAAAATGTCAGTACGATTGTTTGTTGTACTATAGAAATCATCAGGCATAACCATGTCTTTTGGTGCTGTTTCGAGCTTGATCTCTTGCTGAATTTTTGAAGTAGCACCTTGCCTGTATACTGTCTCTAAAATCTCATCAAGGTGTTTTTGTGATTTACCCTGTACTAGAAGCTTCGCATAACTTTCATCCTTCTTTCTTTTCCCTACTTTGAATTCTTGTACTTGAAATTCTCCTTCCAAGTCCATTATGACATCAAATATCTTTGTAAGTATCATGGAATCTATGAGATGACCCTTAACCTCAATCTCATGTTCGAATCTCTTTACCATTCCTAGAATTCAGTAAACGTACTAATTTAATGTTTAATCATTTTAAAATACAACGTGAGATATTTTTGATATTTCAAATATTGCTTTCAAGTTTAATCTTATGTTCTTCGATTATAACAAACAGCGATAGTTTGTAGGCTAGTTTTGTCTGTAAAATTATACGTCATTTGTTTTTAACTAGTCTTTATATCATTAAACCATTTGATTGATCTTAACCTTCATGATATTTAGAAAACATATGGTGAAAATGCTTATCATGATATAAAGAAAAGTAGATGATTTTTGAGATCTCGTTTATAGTAAACCATGATCTTTCATAATATCTGGATTAACATTGTTAATCGAGGCATATATAGTAAATTAATAGTAATTACACCAGACGAGAACGCAAGCTATCTAATAGAGAAATGCGATCGCCTTGGACACACAACCCCGTCTGAGAAGACGTTCTCGTCGATATGATTTTAAATAATTATGCAATTTGCTAAATTCGTTAGTTGCCACAAAAAGGTGATACACGTCCATTACCGTATATAATTTCCTATTATACTGGAAGCGATACTTGGCCTTTGAATTCTTGAAGATTATCTGTCTGCAACATTTTTACTATGGTGTCTTTACGTTCAATATTAAGTCCTCTCACAATTGTTTTTGAAATTCCATTTTTATCGCACAATACAATCATATATCCACTTACATCAGTTAGAACATATCCTCCACCATCATTTAAAACGGCATACATATTTTCTTCACCAACTGGTTCCCAGACGTTTGTTTTGTTGTCTTTTAATGCAAGAGCTGGCATAGCGGCACCATTTGCATATTTGTTTAGGTATTCTCTTGCCTCTTTTACTCGTTTTTCACCAATCTTGAGTGCCACAAAATATTGCATATGACAAGTATGTGGTTTTGTTATTTATAGGATATCTCATCCAAAATTTCTAGAATCTCTTTACTCTTTATATCCGACCTTGCAGATTCAAAAAACTGCGCAAGTTTTTCTTTGGGATGTCCTTCAGCATTATATTTAAGAGCCTGTATGGCCATTTCCAGACGATCAATTTCATGCATTAAAATTGATTCTTTTGAAGTTCCTTCCTGAAATTCATTCCATATGTTCGTATACTTGTTTGAAATTTCTGAAGGTAGACTAGAAAGAATTTCATTCATTGTTTGGTTTTCAATTTCTTTTTTACTCATTTTAGAAATTTCTTCTGGCATTAAATCGCCGGTGATTGATTCAGAAAGATCATGTAATAATGCCATTTTTAACATTTTTTGTGTGTCAAGTTTTTGTAAATCCGAAAATATCATGGCCATAATGGCTACACTAAAAGAGTGATCTGCAACTGATTCAGGATGCGTTATGCCAATTTTTTCTTTCCAACCCTTACGCGGTATTTTTTTTAATTCTGCCGCGATATAAAAAAAATCAAACAACATTAAAATTCCTTTTTCTGCAATCTAAATGAATTTTCTAATTTTATTTGCTTTTTATCTTTACTAGTATAATAAATTAAATCTAATTTGTAATGCAATTCTGATGAATTTAACATGTCCTAACCGGCAATATTTACACTATTAAATAAATCGCTACAATTTGGTTTTGTTACCATCTTAAGGACTAGCCATAAATCTTGTCACATTATGTTATGACATACAATCTGATTTTAGTCTCGCTATACTACTATAAGGTATAATGGCAGGATTAGATACCTTATTGGCAAAATCTCTGGATTTGATCATAAGAGAAAATCTTGGTAAAAAAACCTTAGAAAAAATTGAAAAAAGACTCTTTGAGCGATATGGCATAAATCTTACACAGTCTATTGAAGATTTTACTAAACTTGATAGTGTACTAAGAGAATTTTTTGGTGAAGGTGCAGAAGGATTAGAGAAGCAATACTTTGAAAGAATAGTAACAATAGAACAAGAATCAAAAACTCTAAATCAAAACTGGATTACAATAGAAGAGCCTTCTCTCGCAAAATTAATTTTAGGGGCGCTCGGAGATGATGATAAAAGAAATATCCTTAATGCTGTCTTTGATGAACCTAGGATTATTCCGGATATCTTAGATATTACAAAAATATCACAGACCGTCGGTTATGGCAAAGTTAATTCTTTAATTGATAATGGATTGTTAACAGTTTATGATAATGCTATTAGTTCTGATGGAAAACATGCAAACAAGTACAAATCAATATTTGAAGACATATCGCTTGATTTCGAAAAGAATAAAGTAGTTATCAAAGTTCTGCTTGCCAAAGAGTCGATAGAAAAAAGCTCGGTAATTCAGGTAGCACGGTGCAACAGATAGCAAAATTTTGCTTTTTATGTTTCGTTTCCATTTAGGATTAGAATTTTAATAGTTCGAACAAGATAAAAATATGGAAAGTATAACTAAGTTAGTGGTAAAAATATATACCAGAACCGGTGATGACGGTTCTACCGGTCTTATCGGAGGCAAACGTGTACGAAAATCAAATCCAAGAATAATTGCTTATGGTGCAGTAGACGAATTAAATTCGTCTCTTGGAATCGTACTATCATCAAATTTAGATGATGATATTACTGATTTACTCATGCAAATTCAAAACGATCTGTTTGTAGTTGGAGCAGACCTTGCTAATGACAATCTAAAGAACACAACAAATAGAATCACATCTGATATGGTTCAGTTTCTTGAAGACAATGTAGACAAATTAGAAAATGAATTATCTCAAATTACTTACTTCATTTTGCCTGGAGGTGACCTAATCGCATCTCAATTACATATGGCACGTGCAATATCACGCAGAGCAGAAATCTGCATTATACATTTAGCAGAACTTGAAGAAATTAATAAATCCTCTCAGATTTACATGAACAGATTGGCTGATCTTCTATTTGTCCTAGCTCGTGTTGTAAATAAAAGAAAAATGATCAAAGACATAGCTTGGAAAAAATAAAGATAGACACACTTTAATTCCCCCGAAATTGGATATTCCGATGTGCCACCGTAGCTCAGCCCGGGAGAGCACTCGGCTGAAGACCGAGCTGTCGCGCGTTCAAGTCCCGCCGGTGGCACTGTCTAGTTTTGTCAATTTTAACATGTGATCGTACGATAAATCTTGAGACAAGTTTAATAACACGGTCAGCGATTTTGGTTAATCGACATTGGCAAAGGATAAGAAAAAAGAGACAAAGAAAAAGGGTGCTGGTGAAAAAAAACCCAAGAAAAAGTCAGTAGCCAAGGCTAAACCAAAACTAAAACAAGACTTGGTTCCAGGCGATGACGGAGGAATTATTGTTGTAGAAGACGACACAAATTTGGATAAGGAAGCAGAACTTGAAGCAAGAAAAGCATATCTTGAAGAGGCCCGTTCTCAAGAAGCTTCTGAAGATTAAGTTTGACGGCCGTTATGATTTTAATTTTTTAATCAAAATAATGTTTATGTTATTGCTGTGATTTTTATTATTTGTTTTATAAAAGATCATACTTATCCATACGTGAATAATATTACTATTGATGAGAGCACTTTGTTTAATCACAGTAAAAGCAGGAAAAGTAGATAACGTTGTACTGACACTTCAAAAAATTCGGAAGACTGTTAGAGAAATAATGGTTGTTACTGGCAGAGCAGACATTGGAGTAGTTCTTCAAGGAACCATTGATGAGATAAACAATGTTGTTATTGATTTCAAAAAGATTCGTGAAATTGTCACTACAGAAACCCTCATCGAAGTGGAGGTAAACTTGGGATGGTAAAAGCTGTAGTCCTTGTAAAATCACCCAAAAAACTCATCGCAGCGAGATTGCGCATGGTAAAATCAGTATACGATTCGTTTGCTGTAAGTGGCCAATTTGATGCGGTAGCTTTAATCGAAGTTAAATCCTTACCACAGATAAAAGACGTGACCACGGAGATTCAAAATATCAATGGGGTAGAAAGAACAGAAACAATGATTCAGGTAGTATAGCATAAGGGTTTTAACGAAGTAGATTCAAATTTTGCTATGAACATAAAGCATCTTGGCAGTGTAATAATTGCGGTATCTAATTTAGAAAAATCTTTAAAATTTTATAATGGAATCATCGGCCTTCCAATTAAAAATAGAAGGGAAAACTGGATAGAACTTGCAAAACAAGGAGCTACAGTTATTCTTCATCCTGCTACTCGTCCAATTAATACAGGCACCTCTATTGAGAATGGAATTGTAATTGGTCTTGTAGTTGGAGATATCGAGACTGCACTGCAAGAACTCAAATCGCAAAACGTTATCATATACAGAGATATTACCTCTCATAAGGCAGGAAAAAATGCCATAGTCTTGGATCCTGATAAGTACATGGTCTCTTTATTTGAGCCTGCTCCACCTGATAGTGCAAAACAAGCTCGTGGATTCCACGGCTTTGCTCCAATTTAGATCAGGTTATTTATTTTTCTAATTATCTTAGATAATGAATCTGGAGAGACATTTTTATTTACAGAAACATAGTAGATGCCTTCTTTTCTTTGAAATACTATCAATGTAACTTTGTTGTGTTTAAACATGACAAAATCCAAGTAGCCAATTGTATAATCGTTTGAGCGTCGCATTGATAATAGAGAAGAAATTAGAAAGAATTCATTTCTTGCAGATTCTGATTTCAATAATATCTTGGTGTTAGGCCTTATTATTCCAGTCATTGTTCTGCCATATTCATTAATCAATCCTACATACCTTATAGACTGTGAAACCAGAAGAATTTTTTGACATTTTCTTCGATAAATGGAAATATCTTCTTGCCATTTCTCCGATGGAGTTTTTGCCATACAAAAGATAATGTTACAGGCTTTATAAAGTTGGATTTAAATCAGGATGAGATTGAAAACCTTTTCAAGTTGACAAAAAATGAACTTTAAGGTTATACCAATATTATAAAAATGAACATGGGGACCACTCAATGAAACTAATACATTTTATCAATACAAAACACAATTACATAATTTCTATAGTATTATTCTTGGGCTCATTTTTCATTTATTCATATAATTTGGAAGGGCAACCTTGGCATGGGGATGAAATCGTCTATCTTGGACAGGCTGGAGAGTACGTCCATTTGATAAAGAATGGCGATTATGGTGATCCATGTTTAAGGTCCATTAACAAATGCAACTATTTATTTCGCATACCTGCATATGGACTGACTTACAGTCCATTCCGCAACATTTTGATTGGTCTTCCAATGGATGTAAAAAGCGATGATGTTGGAAAATTCTACAATTGGTCGTGTTATTGGCAATGTTACATTCAGGATATGGGACCAACTGTTAAAGAGATTACCACAGGACGTTTGCTTTCACCACTTTTTGGTTCTCTAACTGTAACAATTTCATTCTTAATAGGAAAAATTCTTTTTAACAGACATGTTGGCATTATTACTGCTCTTCTTTTCCTGTTTTATGATCTTTGGGTATGGTACAGCAGGACGATAATGACAGAGGTTCATTACATTTTCTTTGCTATGCTGTCATTCTTACTTTTACTTTATGCATTTAAGGCTGGAAATCCAAAATTTAAATATCTTATTTTAAGCGCGATAACCTTTGGTCTTGCCTTGACTTCAAAAATACTGTCTATAGAATTTTCAGTGTTATTTCTTGGCATAATTTTATTCTCAGGTTTATTCAAGAGACAGATTGGTTCTATACATGGCAAAAGACAAATTCCTAAGATCTGCTTACCTATTTGCCTATTTTTTGCAATAGCGGTCTTCTCATTGTTTTTAACTGAACCAGGATTTTACGAAAATCCTTTGAACCAAATTGCGGTAATGAAAAAGGACATGGATAATTATAATCATGATGTTTGGTTTATTGGATATCCTACTATCCATGGTATTCAGATTGACAGAATACTAACAGTTTTTCATTATGTTCTTTTCCCAAGCTTTATAGAGCATAAAATACCTGGCCCATATCAAAATTCAATCATTAGCCTTAGCTGGTACAATCCGCCCACCTATTCAAGCATTACATTAACCATATTTTTCTTCATCGGATTTGGATATTTGATCTACAGAACCAGAAATTTCAAGATTTATCCATCTGAGACTCTTGTTCTAATTTGGTTCATCAGCACACTTGTACTCTCACTTACAATAGCTAGGGATTTCTCTCTTGAAAGATATCTTCTTCCACTTATGATTTCAATCATTTTTATTGCTTCGTACGGATTTTGGAATTTTATTAAAAACATACTACATTACAAAACAAAAATTACTTTTGCAGCTTATGCCATATTTGCTCATTCTGCAACCGCTTTGTTATACTGGCCAAAAATTTACTTTTCTTTGGGTACGATTTGGACAAATCCACTTGGTTACGGAACTCTACAGGAATCACTCGATAATCCTTTTACATTTGTTGTAAATGCAATATTTGTAGGTTTTTTACTTTGTATGTTTATAATTCAACTTAGAAGAAGACTAAGTCATGCCATGACTCTTAGACCCAAGTAAATTTAGTATGATTAGGGTAATTTATCTACGGTAATATGATTTATGTGGATTTTATTTCTGTTTTTGTTTTTCCAGATCTTTCTTTAATAAAGTGTTTTCTTTTTTCAGATGTTCATTTTCAATTTGTAGCGAATTGATAGAATTTATTCCTCCGTGTATTGGATGAGCGGGACCAAATTGATTTGGTGCCATATCGAAAAGACCAGACGTATATTGTTGGAACATTGTATAAAAATCAGACAACCTTCCAAGCATTAAAGAATTGTCACGGATTATGTTGTCTTTAAGTTTGCCTGTACTAGATATGCCAAGAGGATGGGTTGTCCTCGGAGGAAGACGTGGGAAAGCAAATGGACTATTTACCATATTCTGATATTGATTATAAAATTCAAAAATTCGTTTTGTATCCATATTCCACATGCGTTAATGAGGTTTTTGTCCCTTATTTCACTTTTACGTGCTAAGTTTATCTGTTAGATAAAAAACAAGTTGTCAATCGGCGGTCATTTTTTATCAAGATCAGCTGATCGCTGATCCTTATACAAGACTCTGATCTCCTTGAATAAAATGGTAAAAACAACATCTATGAACTGTATAAAATGTAAAAAAAATATAGTTTCAACTGATTTATACAAAATTGTAATGTATGTTATCGGTGAAAAGTTCACAGATCATCATTACGAGCACGTCGAATGCCCAGAAAAATTTACTGTTTAATCCACAAATGAATATACACGATACAGTTTTCCAGTTTCTCTATCATGATAATTCCACTGTGTCCCATGCCATTCAACTTCTTTGAAAGATTGTTTCATTGATGGATGCAATTTTTCATAAACGTCTTCACCAATTAGAATTTGATTTGGTCTGGCAAGTGCTGTTATCTTTGCAGCAATGCTCATTGCAGGACCAAGGATATCCACATGGGATTTGGTCTGATCGGATCCATATCTTACTATGGTGTTTTCACCAAAATCCATCCCTATTTTTACACGTAGCTCAGGATAATCATATTCACTTAGAATAGGGTTTATCCCTCTTTCTATAACATCAATCATAGTTTTTGCACAGTTGATAGCATTATCAGCTATTAATAGCGGGCTGTCTTCTGCCACAAAATATCCGATAACTGCATCTCCTACGTATTTTAGAACATATCCTTCATGATGTCTAATAACATATCTCATTTCTTGAGAAAAAGAACTCATAATTATTGCCAATTTTTCTGCTGGTAACTGTAAAGTCATCTCCGTAGAGCCAACAAGATCGACAAAGATTATGATCATGTGAAGTTTCATGTCTACATGTGATCGCAAAAATTGGTCAGATTCGTCTATCGAGTAATCGTATTCGTAACCTTTCTTAAGTGAACTCCAGACTCTTTTTTGTGTCTCTTTGATTAGCGATTCAGTATCTAACGCATCTGATCTGCCTCCGCCCATCATCATGTCTATGATATTTTTGGTTGAGATGGACTCGGGATTTTCGACTGGTTTATCCTCACTCGATTTTATACCTTTTTTATTCAAGGGGGAAATTCACTCCGCAGACTGGGCATTG
>CAZDTF010000027.1:0-2194 GCA_964508325.1 uncultured Nitrosopumilaceae archaeon
CTAAACGTGTTCTAGGGATAACTTCCATGCACACAATTTTATAAGCGAATATTTATTCATTGATAACATGTCACGTTTAAGATACTGGAAGCTTTCCGTAGATGAATTTAGACAAGCGCAGTATGATCCAAAAAAGGTACTCATATGGGAGATAAAATGTACCAAGGACGATCAGGGAACACACTTTGGAGTGTTTTGTTATAGAAATGGGACACCTTGGGGCTATACTTCGGTTCACGGAATAGTGTTCTATTACAACATGATAAAGCGTGATGAAGTCGACAAAATAGCCAAATTCCTTAAGGATAAATTTGGCGGAGAACAAGCAGAAAAAGGGGAACGTATATTTTTGAAAGGTTCTCGTGAAATTTACCTACCAAAAGATATTGTAGATCTTGCGGTAGAACTTGAAAAGATATTTGAAGTAAGTATTGAACTTACTGTAGAACTCGAAAACTTTTCAGTGCCAGAACAAGAACAAAGCAATCTGCCCTCCAATAAAATCCTGCCTATTCCTGGTAAATAGACAGAAAATTAATTCTTTTTTGGAGAAATCTTAAACAGTATCCAACCACCTGTCATGATTGCTATGCCTATTACCCATGTAGAGTTGGTGGAAGTACCTTGGATTAATCCTATAATTACAACTATTAACCCTATTATCATTAACGGAATTCCAATCCAGAGAAGTCTACTTGCTTTCTTTGGTGTTTTTTTTACCAATTTCTCACATATTTCGTTCTAGTACACATTATAACACTTGTCAACAAGCAAGATACCGATAAGTACAATGTTATATGATAAAAGGGATTTAATATGGTTTTGACCATTTTCTGAATATCCAATGGATGAACTAAAACATGTAACCGAACATCTTGAGGAGATTAGAAAGCGTGTTATCAGGATGGTCATCGCAGTTGTCATAATCACGTTTTTCATACTTGGTTTTCATCTGACACCTTTTATTTACAATGGAGTAACGTTGTATTATCCAAGTCCAAACCCATTTGACAACATGGCAGCACAAGTTACTGTGGCAATGAAACATCATTTAGTACCATCAACTGTACAGCTTATCCAGACTGCTCCTGGGCAGGCATTTTTTGCCCAGTTTTATGTTGCGGTTTTACTTGGAATGGTAATTGGAATGCCAGTAATTGTAAAGGAATTCGTTGGATTTTTAGCTCCAGCATTGGGCAAAAAAGAAATTCATATAATCAGATCCATAACAATTCCAGCAGTTTGCCTTTTCGTAACAGGTTGTCTTTTTTCATATTTTTTTGTTACACCTTACATTTTGGATTTTCTTTACAAATACGGTCAATCTTCTGAGCTGGTAACCTTTCTTAATGTTGTAGATTTTATTACATTTGTCTTGCAATTTCTTTTATCATTTGGTGTTTCATTTCAGTTGCCTTTGATTATGTATGCACTATCTGCAGCAGGATTGGTAGATTCAAAATTCTGGAGAAAAAATATTAGATATGCCATTATTGGAATAGTTATCTTTGGTGCTGCCGTAACTCCTGATGGAAGTGGGGTTACCATGTGGTTTGTTTCAGGTCCTATGATGGCATTATATCTTATAGGAATGATTTTTGCAGAACGTCGCTCAAAACAGACTGCAACACTTAAATCTTAACCTGCGCAATTAATACACATATGGCTTATGAACAAATCATCATAGTCGTAATAGTCGTAGGAGCACTAATTTTTGGTGCAAAAAAGATTCCTGAGCTTGCGCGAACCTTTGGCAAAGCAAAAGGTGAGTTTGAGAAAGGAAAACTAGAATCGGAAAAAGAGCTAAAGGACTTTAAAGATAAAGAAGATTTAAAATAAAGAACGCTTTTTTATCCACAAAAAAGAGATTATCACATGATAAAAAGATCAGATATTCAGAAAATTGTTAATGAATACTCTGGTCTTACCATAGGTACGCTTGGTAGCCATTCTGCACTTGAAATAATGGATGGAGCCAAAGACGAAAACCTACAGACTTTGGTTGTTTGCCAAAAAGGACGAGAAATCCCATACAAAAGATTTTCCAGGCTTTCAGATGAAATTATAATGGTAAAAAAATTCAAGGAGATGCTTTCTTCTAAAATTCAAACAAGATTGCGTTCTAAAAATAAAAGAATTTTTCCAAACCCAACACCAACAAGTTTTACTTGAAATTTAAGTTTAAAACAAAAAA
>CAZDTF010000027.1:2204-10356 GCA_964508325.1 uncultured Nitrosopumilaceae archaeon
TTATATTGGATATTCAAGGTTAGAAAATAATTTCAAGGTACCAATATTTGGAAATAGAGCCTTGTTTCAAGCAGAAGAACGGTCACATCCAAAGAATCAATATTATCTGCTTGAAAAAGCTAGGATAAAGCATCCAAAACTTTTCAAAAACCCAAAGGATATAGACAGACCAGTTATTGTGAAGGTACAGGAGAAATCTCGCAAGCTGGAGAGAGCTTTCTTTAATGTTTCATCGTATTCCGAATATAAAGACAAGACAGAAACTAAGATCCGACGTGGACTCATCTCAAAAGACGCGCTAAAAATCGCTGGCATTGAAGAACTCGTAATAGGCACGTATTTTAATTTCAATTACTTTCACACACCGATTTCAGACGAAGTTGACTTTCTAGGCATAGAGAGAAGATTACAGACCAACATGCATGATTTTACTTCACTTCCTGCTAGACAACAACTTGAGACAAACATCGAATTACAAAATATAGAAGTTGGGCATACCCCTGCAAGCATAAGAGAGTCTCTTTTGGAAAAAGTTTTGTATGCTGGAGATAAATTTGTCAATACAGTTAAGAAAGAATACCCACCTGGAATCATTGGTCCGTTTTCACTACAGAGTGTAATCACACGAGATTTGGAAATTGTAGTGTATGACGTTTCTCTTCGAGTTCCTGGAAATCCAATTCTTGCTACAACTAGTCCATACACAAAATACAAGTATGGAGCTACTTTTGGAGTAGGGCGTAGAATTGCAATGGAGCTCAAACAAGCTCAGCAAGAAGGAAGATTAGAAGAAATAGTTACCTAGGCTTCTGTTTTTTCTTTAAGAAGGTTTTTTCTTACTAATATTGGAACGTTATAAAATGATGCAAGTGCTATTGCGTCTGAGGCACGGTAGTTTCGCATGACCAATTCATTTTTTCCAGTAAAGTACAAGTTTGCACGCAAAACGTTTCCACTTTCATAGACTTTAATTTTTACCATAAGTAGTTCATTTAATTCAGAAATTTCTTCAATCATGTTGTAAATTGTTGGGATTGAATCTCGCTGTCCTTCTATGAAATTTGTTATGTGTCTAGCTACTTCTCCCGAAAAGGCCCTCATATGGAACTCCTTCCCGTCGTCTGATCTAAGAATCAGCAAGCCTTCTACACCATACGGATCAACGAACCCCACGTATGTTATTTTTGTGTCGACATAGTCGGAGTCCTGAATCTCATCGATCTTCACTATTAATTTCTATCACTGAATCATTGCAGATAAATCCTTTGGAAAAAACAGATACAATTTAATGTCACAAAGTTGGCTTTGAAATATTGGAAAAACAGGCTACGATACAGCGTTCCTATCGCGTCTTGATAATCGTGGGTTTTGTAGCTATCGCTTTTTCTTTTTTAGTTTATGCAAAAAATGATTCAATTTCAGTTACACCCGCAGCGATGCCAGCCTTGCAAAGACTTGCCATAGCTACGTATGCTATTCTTTTCATATCATTTGGAGCAATCGGTTGGGGGATGTATCGATTTTACAAGATCAAAATAGCAACAGGTGAAAATTCTATTTTTTCAATCATTGCTAATACAATGAATAACAAACGAGCAAAACAAATCTTTGTTGCAAGTGCCATCGGTTATGGAATATTTTTTGCTTTTACATCTGGAGTAATTTTATACAAACCAGAACTAAATGCTACAGATTACGGATTCCCAGTTCCACATGCAGAGATTGCACCATGTTGTGACCTTCCTGGTTACATGCCAATGATTCTAGCATTCTTTACGGAACATATCGGCTTGCAGATAATTCCATTAAACTTTGTTTTACTAGTGGCGGTATCATTTCTAGTAGGTCTGAACTTTACAATGTCTTCAAAGACATTTACTATTTCAAGAAAAGGAAAGAGTCTTGGAACTTTTGGGGCTATAACTGGACTCTTCGTAGGGTGTCCAACATGTGCAGGTACTGCCTTCACAATGCTTTTTGGTTTAGGAGCAAGCGCTACAGGAATCACATTATTTTTAACAAGTTATGAGGCACAACTTCAAACTATTTTTATTGCAATATCAATTCCTGTCTTACTTGTCACTCCGCTTTTCATGGCAAGAAATATCAGAAGATCCAATCTAGGAAGTTGCGCATCAGATCCTAAACTGTGATCTTTGTTACTTTAGGAGTCTTCCAGTCTCCAATGTCATAGCCGTCACGTCTGAGATATTTTAGAGTAAGTTTGTATACTAGCTCATCGTGGTCCACTGTTTCTAGGATTTCTGTCCATAAAACAACTCCTGTCTCATCAATTTTTTTTGAAAGATCTGCAGATATCTTTTCTGCAATCTGTTTACATTGCTCAAAAGTTTTCCCATTCTTGTAGGCTTTGGTTCTTGTATCACAACTGTCCATATCTTGATTTATACGTTGTATAATAAAAATCCCATCTCTAACATTTACGTTTAGAATAATAATTACAGTTATTACAAATCAATATTTTAGAGACAACATTGATTTCAATAAATCCAGTTCAGGTTTTTTTATGGACATTCAGACGAAAAGAGAGCGATGTTATCAATCTCTACAATTCGCTATCTCCACTCATGCAACTTGCTACTGGTAACAACATGCTTAATTTTGGATATTGGAAAAATCATGTAACAGGGCCTCAAGATGCACAAAACAATCTCTGTGAAATAATTGGCAAAACTGCAAACTTAGAGTCTGCAAAATTGGTCTTAGATGTTGGAAGCGGGTTTTCGGCGCCCGCACTTTATTGGAAAAGCCAATATGAAAAAAGCAACATTACATGTGTTAACACCAATTTTCAACAATTATTATTTGCCACAAAAATTATTAGAAATAACATTTCAAGTCAAATTGGAAACATTCCTTTACTAACTAAGATTAGGTTTGTAAATGCTACTTCCACATCATTGCCTTTTTCCGATAATTCTGTTGATAGAATAATCGCATTAGAATCTGCGCAGCATTTTAAGCCAATTGATCAGTTTATTAGAGAATCTAAAAGGGTTCTTGCAAAAAATGGTTTGCTTGTCATTGCGTTACCCGTAATTAATGAAACCTCTGTAAAATCATCACTATTTATGAAACTTGGAATCCTCTCATTAACTTGGGCATCAGAACACTATCGTCTTGACTATATTAAATCCACAATAATTAATGAAGGTTTTAAGATAGATGAGTTCCAGTATATTGGAACTCATGTTTATGCACCTCTAGCAGAGTATTATGTTAAAAATAGAAAACAGATTAGAGAGAAAATTTTGAAGGCATATCCATCTTATCTTGAAAACATTCTCCATAAATCTATGCTAAAAATGAAAGAGGTGTCACAAAGAGGAATTATTGATTATGCAATAATAAAATGCACAACAGAGTAGAATTCTAGATGATATTCTTTTGTCATATTATGCTCAGGTTAGGCCTTCTCATTTAATCATTATAAAATAACAATGTCAAGGAATAAAAATTAGTAGTTTTATGAATACAGATGTTAAAGATGGGTCTTTTTAAGAAAAAAGAAGTGGTTGAAACAAAATGCAAAGAATGCGGTTTGGAGTTAAATGATCCTCAAAGACTAGATAGACATATGAAAAAGGCTCATCGCCATCCTTCCCAAAAAAATTTTGATGAACCTGGTAGTAGTGGAGGAATGTGGTAAAAATATCCCTCAATAAAATAAAAAAATCATCCTTAGTACTTACATCAGTATTTCAAAATCTAATTAATTTCGCCAGTATAATCAATTTATCGTACTCAAATTTCCAAAGCAAAGGGATATAGTGTAAAATTCTTGGTGGCACTTGAGATCCTAAATAATCTGACAGCCTTCATAATCTCAACTATTTCTGGCTCTGGATATCTTGGTATATTCTTGCTTATGATTGGGGAAAGTGCGTTAATTCCAATTCCAAGTGAAGTAATTATGCCATTTTCTGGCTATCTTGTCTCCTCTGGTAAATTTAATGCCGCATATGTAATCATTGCAGGCTCATTTGGAAATCTAGTGGGTTCACTTATTGCATATTACATTGGATTTAAACTTGGGAGAGAATTCGTTTTGAGATATGGGAAATATGTTCTACTTAGGAAAAGTCATCTTGAACTTACGGAATCTTATTTCAAAAAGTACGGTGATAGATCAACTTTCATAAGTAGGATGTTACCAGCGGTTCGAACCTACATCTCACTTCCAGCAGGAGTAGCAAAGATGAACCTCAAAAAGTTCACCATATACACTCTAATTGGTTCTATAATTTGGAATTCAGCTCTAACCTACATAGGAATGCAACTTGGTCAGGAGTGGAAGAACATTTTACACTATTCAAATTATTTCGATGGAGTTGTAATAATAGGCGCAATAATAGCTATTGCACTCTTCCTAAAAAGTAGAAGGAATAAACCGACCGATGCACTTTGAATTCGGATTAACAAGGGACCTTACTGATCTGAATCTAAAAAATTTAACATTCAAGTAATAAAAATGTCTGACATTTTGAGAACTAATAGTTTTAGTTGGGCTTTCCTTATTCCAGTATATAGATTCTATAAAATATGATGTAAGGCTTTGTTCAAGAATAAGTGTATATAAGTGAGATTTTTTCTAAGCCACATGATAAAAGCCATAAGTGTTGCAGGTTTACAGTCAGAAGGAACTCCTTTTAAAAAACCAAGCATCCAGCTTGAAGAAGCAGTTAAAGAAATTTCTCATGGGCATTTAACATGGTTAGAATGCGTGGTAGATAACATTGTTAATGATTCTCCTACAATTCTTCAAAACCTTGGTATTACAATGGATCCTTCGCTTCTACTTTCCGGTTACGTCTCAAGCTATGAAGATAAAGAAGATACTTTGGGTTTGATGCTTCCATTTGTTATAACTAGTGCAAACAAGACCCAGACATCACCCCTATTGATATTCATAAAAAAAGATCTTGTAGTTACAATTCATGATGACTATGGTGGGAAAATAACGCGATTATATAATTATTCGAGTACATTATTACGAAAACTTCCAAAAGATCCAGAACAATGGGCAGACAGACAAACCATACTCTTAGCAAGAATAATTGATGAGCTAAGTGAGACAAATTTTTCGATCCTGCGTTTGATAGTAGAAAGAGCAGAACAGTTTGAAATTGATCTTGCGGGTTCAAGACAAGTAACTAGAGACATTCCACTTGAACTATCTGACATGAAAACGTCACTTCTTACCTTCCTTAATGCAATTTGGGCTACTTATGATACTGTTCACAACCTCAAATATGGCGATGCGGAAATGGTTTCAGACGACGAAACAATTCTTGCCAAGTTTGAAATCATTCTTGGAAGGCTTGATAGGCAGATCCAAATGTCAGAAAACGTCATGCAGATGGTCGCTACAGGCGTTAATGTTATTCAAACTGAAGTTACAAACAAAGTCACCATTCTTATCATCTGGTGGACAGTAGCCGGAACTGCTGAATTGGTGCCTAATACAATTGCAACTGTTTTTGGACTTCTGCCAGGTCATGAGGGATTGTTCCCTTGGTTACTTAGTACAATAGTTATTTCAGCTGGGCTTGCTACGGTTGTAGCATATCTATATGTGAGACGTTTTTTTGGACAGACTCTTGGAATGAATAGGCTAAAAAGATTAAGGAAGAGACTAGTAAAGTTTCATTAGGTTTGAAAAATTACAGATAACAATTAATGAAAAGGAAACATTTGCTTTTAGAAATTGCATTTCAGGATAAAATTCTAGACAAACTAACCAAGTTCTATAATATTTTGTACGATGTTCTATCCTGAACTATTAAACAGCATGACCCCATCCTCTTGAGATAAAATTTGTCATGTCTCCAGATTTGATACAGGCGGGCCTGGAGTCAAACAAATTCAGGATAAGACCATAGCCTTGGCTACACGTAACACTGTTTGGTGCTATGCCGGATTTTACTTGTGATATCGGTGAAAGAATCTTTGGAGGTGGTGGAGGTGGAGAGCTTGTCTGATTACTCGGGGAAGTCATATTTCCTTTCATGGTCATATTTTCATTTACGGTCATGTTGCTTTTCATTGTCATGTTGGATTTCATTGTCATGTTGGTATTCATTGTACTATTATCCGCAAAGGAATTACTCATGAATCCAATTGTGCCGACAATCCCTATAATCAAAAGACTGACAATTAAGAGCTTAGGTGATGAAAATCGAAAATTTGGTGTCATATAAAATAATTGTAACCCCGCTTTTAAAAGAGTTTGTGTCCCGAAAAAAATTACGCTTTTACTTAAAAAAAGCTTTTTGAGAAGATTAATCCAGATCTTTTTGTTTTATCCCACTTGTTTCGATCTCATACCTAAGTGGGGGCGGCAATTCGTGATATACCTTGTTGACTAGAATCTTGATCTGATCGTCAGGAACCTTTACCATTCGTAACAAATTTCCACGCTCATGAGCATAAGATTTCTTCCAGAATCCAGCGCCATCAAATGTGCCTATTTTTGGCAGGTATTTAGAAGATTTCAAGTCCCAGTAGCAGTAATTTATGCTTCTACATCAACTTTTTCCCAATAAAAAAGCGATCTCTAATCAATCTGATGAAAAATCAAGATTCATAAACCGAATCCACTACTAGACGAAGAATTACGGAGAAATGCATTGAGAAATTTTGGAACCCTTGAATATGCTATTGACAAGTTTTCAAGAAATTGGAGTTGGAAAGTAACTGGGCCACGTGCAGTAGTAATGGTATCAAGGGTAATACCTCAATCGTGGTATGGTGATGGCCCTAATGAAGCAATAATTCCAGATACTGACCAAAATGTGCAGAAGATAAAATGGATTAATGATAGGTATCCTTTAGAGATCCTTTCAAAATCAATATGGAACAAAAAGATCGCAAATTTCCTTGTAAAGAAGAAAAAACCGAAAAAGATTGAAAAATTACGTCAGATAAATCCTGGAAAACAATTTAGAGGAAAGCTGCTTAATTTTCAAAAAGAAGGACTTGATTTTCTATTAAAATCGTCAGGAAATGCTTTACTTGCAGATGAGATGGGTCTTGGCAAAACCGTTCAAACACTAGCATACCTTGCCACTGAAAAGCAATCTTTTCCTGTACTTGTAGTAGCACCTTTGGTTACTTTGAATAATTGGCAACGAGAAATTGAAAAATTTATGAAGAAAAAGAGCAGAAATGGTCGATTAATAGAAACTCAAGTTCCAACTTCAACCTTGATACGGATGGGCAAATCGTGCGAACTGAACAAGTTTGATTTCTATATTATTAACTATGATTTGCTATACAAGAGGCTAGAGGATTTGTCAAAACTTAATTTGAAAACAATCATTTGTGATGAAGTACAACATCTCCGCTCGAAATCAACAAAAAAATATGCTGCTGTTAAAAAATTATCTGCATTAAAATCAATAAAATACAGAATTGGTCTTTCCGGTACTCCAATTTACAACCGTGGATCTGAAATATGGCCCATCGTTGACATTCTAAGACCAGGTCTACTTGGAAGTTTTAAGGAATTTTGTGATTATTTCTGTTATGTAAATGAAAAAGGAAAAGCCATTGTCCTTGAACATAAACGCGAAAGTTTAGGTGATGAATTGCGAAAACATGTTATGCTACGAAGAAAAAAATCAGATGTTCTAAAAGAATTAAAGGAGAAAGTCAGATACAAGGAGGTAATAGATGCAGACATCAATTATTATCACAAAGAGCTCGATAAAATATGGAAAAAATTAGAAGAAGACCAGAAGAATGCTGAAACTGCATTTGATAAATTCACTTCTTATAAGAGGGCAATCCAAAGTGAGAGACAAGCTGCTGCAATTGCAAAGCTGCCACAAGTAATTGAATTTGTAAAAAACATTATGGAAATTGAAGAAAGCGTAATTGTGTTTTGCCATCACAAATCAATACACAAGATACTTCACAAAAGTCTTGGCGAATATTCTCCTTCCTCTATAATCGGCGGTCAAACAGACAAAGAAAGGCAACATCAAATTGACAGATTTCAAGCCGGCGAAACTAAGCTAATGATTGCAGGTCTCAGGGCAGGAAATGTTGGGATAAATCTAAGTCGCGCAAGGTACGTCATCTTTGCAGAATTAGATTGGAGTCCTGCCATTCACAGACAAGCCGAAGA
>CAZDTF010000028.1:0-10355 GCA_964508325.1 uncultured Nitrosopumilaceae archaeon
ATCGTTGCAGTTGCATTGTAAGAAGATCAACTTGTTTCCAGTTGACATCTTTGTATTCTTGTTGTAGCGCTTCCCATGTTGGCTGGATGTTGTATTTCAGGCCTGCATCTTTTACCATCCCTCCTACTGTGTTTGTATAATAGGCTGGTTGGGCAAGTTCTGATGCTGGAGATGATAATCCTCCATTGAATTGCTCGTTGTCATAACATACGTATTGCAGGCCATATTGTTTTGCAACCGCTATCTGGTTTACAGTCATTAGGACTGATGAAGTGTAAAGAGACTTGTTTAGTTTTGCATAGATCATCATATTTTCAGTTCTATAACTTGATTCGAAATCATTTTGAGTCAAATGTGAATTTACTATGTTTGTCATGACTTGGGTTGGGGCTGGTACGAAGATGTTAACCAAGAATCCTTTTGATGTAGGTGTAATTGTAGTTGCAGATGCAGTATTAGATGGTGAGCTTGTTCCGATACTATTGATTGCAGATACACGATAATTGTAGGTTGTGCCAGAAGGTAGTCCAGTATCTGAATATGTTGTTGTAGTGCCTGTGTTGGTTACTAAACCAGACCAGGTAGTACCACCATCAGCTGATCTCTCAATTGTATAACCTGTGATCGCAGATCCTCCGTTGTTTGTAGGTGCAATCCATGATAGATCGATTTGTGATGATGAAGATGCAGTAGCTGTCAAACTAGTTGGAGGTTGAGGAGTTGTATTAGTAGGGATTGGAATTGGTAATGGAATTACATTAGGTGAAGTTACCTTCAGAACTTTAATAAGAGAATTGCTTGGAGAAAACTGTGAGTCTCCGGCAAAGTGAGCCTGAATATCATATGTTCCTGCATCAGAAGCAACCAAAACACTTACGCTATAGAAACCATTAGAATCTGTCACAGCATCAGGAATAACCATTGAAGGGGTTGCTGTAAATGTTATTGTTTTGGATGCCAAGAATTGACCGGTAGTAGAGTCCTTGAGCTTTCCGTCAATGGTAAAAGTACTTCCAGCTGTTTTTGATGTTGGAACATTCAAACTCCAAAACTTAGTAGTATGGATTGATGTGCTAGATGCGGTTATAGCCGATGCATCATTAAATGAATGGCCTATGCTTGTAAAACCGACTACAAGTAAGATACTAAATATTATTGGAACTGTAACTGATGCCAAGGTTCTAGTTTGCTTTTTCATTGTCATTTCCATTTATGGAAATGAGATCTCAATAAGTGACAGTGTGTACTTGAAAGATACAAGGCTTTTTTATTAATTGGTGTATTTATATTGTAATACACAATGTAACTAATAGAGATACTAGCAGCAAATCACTGAGATATTCGCACAAATTCTGGAAATCAAAGTTAGGGCAACTACTCACACAAGAAATTATCGACCTATACAATGTCTTAGAATGGCTTAACATGTAATACAGCTTTAAACAGTTTGAAAAGTTAAATCTTGCATTACATAACACTTTTCAGTTGAGGTTCATCTTACCAATTTTGATACTTGTTTTTCTTTCCGTGATATTTTCTGTGATTCCAAAACAGGCATATGCTGATGGCTTTACCCAAGAAAATCTTCAACCTGTAAACATTGGAAACAGGAAGATAAGTTTGTTTGTTAAACTTAGCCCTCCGATTATAACTTCTGATACCAAACAAGACAGGTACCTCTTTTTTAGGTGGTTCGACGCAAATACCAACCAAACTATACAACACACAACGTTTCTAGTCAACGTTGAAAAACATGGTGAAGAGCTTTACCAAAATCTATATCATACTCACACAGGAATCTTAAAATTAAAAATTACTCCATCAAATGATTCCTCCACGTGGACAACAAATGGTATTGATATGCCGTTTCTTGATGGAGATATGTACCTACCAAAATATGATGATACTATGGATCAAGTTGCACCAATACTTGGTGAAGGTGGATTATATCATATCACTGTCATGCTTATAACTATAGACAGCGACCAAAACATATTCCCGCCAGAGAGTACACCGACTTTTGATTCTTACCTGAGTGTTGGCGATATTTCTAATAATACGATAGATTACCAAAATAATTATTACAATATTGAACTAGTTTCCTACTACGACAAAATCGCAAATTTGAACTTTGACCAATCCAAGTTACAAGTCTCATGGTCAATGCCCTTTGATTGGAACACAACGCGGTTTCAAAATCTCCCTATATTTGTACACGAGGAACTCCATATCCCAAAGTCTTTCAAGGAATTTACAAGTACGCCAACATTTAGCGCAAGTGTAAACGGAAATCCAATTGTTGGCAGAGGAATGATTGTTGATCCCTATTCAAAAGGAGATGAGGACATCATACACATATTGCTAAATAAAAATGACATTAACAACCTTGCTAAGAACACTCCTCTAGGAGCAGATAAGATAACCATTACCGTTTCGCCAGCTCCAGCAAATGTAACAACATCTAAGAGCATCCTTACTGATTTTGGAGGACTAGGTGTAAATCTAGGATGGTCCGGTGATAGCCTTGCTGCCTATACACAGAACAATCTGAAATTGACCTTTTTTGATGCCTTGACTGAACTACAAATAAAAGGTGATGTCAATTACGATTTTAAGATACTGGATCCCTCTGGAAATACATTATACTCGCAAGCAGGGTTTCTGGCAAAGAATGGTGCTAACGTTCAACCAATTAATCTGCCTCTTGATGGCATTTATCGCATTGAGATAAACATAAAATCAATTATCTACAACGGATTACCGGATACTAGTAGAATTGGCTTGGCAAGAGGTAATCTAGTGATTCCATCTATTCTTTCTACCAACGAATTTATAATTCCAACATGGATCAAAAACTTAGCAAAATTGTGGTCAGAGGGTTCAGCAGGTGACAGCGATTTCATAAAAGGGCTTCAGTACATGATACAAAATGGCATCATAAAAATTCCGTTGACAACGCAGACTGGTACCTTGCATAATATTCCCCCTTGGATAAAAAATAATGCTGGCTGGTGGAGTAATGGCCAGATATCTGATGAAGAGTTTGCCAAAGGTATTCAGTACCTTATCAGCAAAGGAATAATTGAACTCTAGAACTTATCTTTCATAAAACAATTCAACTTTAACGTTTTATCAAGTTAGCACTAGTGGCCTAGAGCAACAAGTAGATCGTCTGTGCCACCAGCAGTGGCAGTTGTTAGTACTATTGATACACCATCTATCAGATTAGTACTCTGAATAACACTTGCAATATGAGAAATTGAATCAAATTTCGGATTTACTTGTACTAATGCTAACGTGTTTGGATTTTTTGTTTTTATGTAAGATATTATTGGATCAAGGTAGCTATGATATTGGGTTTGGTTACCTGTTATTTTTTGCATCTGTATATCAATCAAATCTATCTTCGTCCAATCTACCTTTTGATATTCTGCCTGAAGTAAATCTCTACTTGGCGTGATAGCATATTTGAATCCAGAGTTATGAACAACGTCAGCCAGATGATTCGTAAATGCAGAAGGATCAGCGACCTCGTTTGGAGGGGTAGAGAGGTTGGCGTTGTTTGGTTCGTTATCATAACCAATATACTGAATTCGGATGTTGTTGCTAGCTTGCTGTATTGCGCTGTTCACTGAATCGGAAGAGAATCCTAATAGAATTCTTTGCTGGGAATCATACAGTTGAAGATTTTTGATCCTGAAACTAAATCCAAAATCAGTTTTATGTTTATCTAGCACAGATAATAAAGTGTCATTTAGGTGTGGTGCAAATGTTGCAATCAATCTTTGATGTGTTAAATCGATATTATGTGAATGTTGCATTGGGGCAACAACTAATATCATGATGAATCCCAACAACGATATTGTGACTAGAAGAATTAGATACTTCATTATTTGATGCATGAAGTCAAGGATTTCGTGTCACGTTAATAATAATTACCTAACAATTTAACTTGCCTATGTTGCAAATGGTAGTAAATCAATATTATACCATTATGCCCTAGTATAGAACAAGAAGATTCCATAATTTGGATATTTTGATTTCTTGACCACAATATAATGCAGTCGCTGAAATTGTGCAGAAGATTACTTTTTTACTAGTTCTTGTATCTTTTAGCTATCTCCCAATTCCAACAAGTAGGGGTTCAATGGTTACTGCATCTGGCATTACTACTGATACACCATCAATTTTGTCTGAAACTGATTTTATTAGAGAGATTATGTGTGGCATAGTGTCAAATGCGGTATTGACCTGCACAAATATTATGGTATTTGGATTCTTCGACTTTATCCAATTTGATATCTTTGTAACATCTGAGATAAACGATGCATCATCTTTTGTGAATTGCTGCATTTGCATGACCATAAAATCTACCTTTGTCCAGTCTACTCCTGTATACTCTTCCATTAGTATGGCATGAGTTGGTTGTGCTGAAAATGCCAACCCTGCTTGCTTGACCAAGCTTGCTGCTTCGTTTGTTGACACAGCAGGATCTACCAGCTCCGTGGGTGGAGTTGATAGGTTTGCATTATCTCTTTCATTATCGTAAGCTATGTATTTGATGTTGCCATGAGTTTTTGCTGTTTCAATTGCAGCATTTATTGAATCCATTGAATATGTATTAAGGCAATGATTCAGCTTGGGATAAAGATCCAGAACCTGAGTCCGAAAGTTGGAAACAAAGTCATTTGAGGTTGTGTGTTTGTCAAATATTGCAATCAACTCAGGTGGGTTATTTGGCGAGAAGATATGAAGTAAAAACTTTTTTTCTGTTGTTAAAGTCTGCGTTGCATTAGTAATGCCAATGGCAGGTATACAGTTATTTGAAGTTGCGTCAAATTGCTGATCTGGAGGACATTGATTAACAGCTTTCATTTTTGCATGAATTATATCGTTTGCAACTAAAAATTGCATTCCCTTTACGAAGTCACCAGATCCTATTTGGCCAGACGCCCACAACTTTGTGTCATATTTTATCCATATTGGAATACCCTGCGGAACACCGCTTGTTGGTTGTGTGGGAGGAATTATTATGATTCCTAGGTTAATTAGATATCCCATACCTTTCAGAAAATCATCATCCCCTATCTTTCCAGCGGTCCACCATTCAGCGTTGTGTTTTATCCATTGTGGAATTTTATAATATCCTACATTACCGGTTGTAGTTTGATTGGCAGTTTGTGAGTACGCTATGCCAGTGCTCATAATTAATAATAAGATGACCATTATTGGATTGATCATTATCATTGCGATGCTGCTTTTCAAACTGACTATTCTTTTTTTAGCCAATTGAAAAGGATTGCTTCTATTTTCATTTTGTATCCATGGTCAATTCCATAACTGTAGATAATGATTTGTTCTTAATTCAAACTTATTTAAAAATCATAAAATGCAAGCAGTTTTCAAATACGAAAGATTTAACGTAATCCTAATCCCTCGGATGGCGTTACTACCACAAGATTCTTAACCTCAGATTGTTGTTTTATGTATTTCAGTATCTTTAGAAAAAGATCTGGTGTTGTATGAAACGGTATCTTTTGATGATCAATTTGGTGAAAGCTCAATATAATCCAGGTATGATCCTGTATTGCTCTATCTATGTATGTTTTTGCAGCAGTAAAGTTATTTATTTGAGGACCAGGTGGAACGCCGACACCAAGATGATGTAAATCAGGAATGCTAAGGGTGTAATTTTGGCCATCAGTTGCAATGGTGCTTACCGTATTTGCATATTCATATTGGAAAAGTGGTGGTGTTACTGTCCATTTGTAGTGGTGGTTGATAATTGGTTCCGACAAATGTGTCAGATGATCATATGGTGAGATGTACCCTGTCACTTTAAATCCGTGGCTTAGAAGGGTTGCTCTACTAATAAGAATTTCCTGCGTTAATTTTGATTGTGAAGTAAAGTTAGTTATTACTGGATGTGTAATCGAATGGTCTACCATTTCAAAGCCGTGATTTTTATAATAATGTAGTTCCCCCCAATTCATAAAAGGTTGCTTACCGATGACACCTGTACGAACAAGAAATGCACCAGGAAACCCGTCCTTTACCATTGCATCTGCAGCTAACCTTTGGCTCTCAAAGGCATGATCATACCACAGAGTAAGATACGTTTTACTTCCATCATACTTTGGAACGGCAAATGATTGTTGTGGATTAAAAAGCCCTACTAATACCAACAGCACAAACAGCATACACCACTTATTTTTTGAATCCAATTCTTTCTACCTTTTTTTTGCGCTTACATTAGCAATGCCTGATGTCATTATTATTGTTGAGATTGCTATTATGACTAACGTTGTTTTGTGCATGGAATTCAATTTTTTAGTTGTAGCCCGCATTTTAAGACTGACAATACCTTGTTGACAGAGTCCTCCAGACTTTCTTTGTCTGTGTTAATCACCATGTCAGGTTTTATTGGTTCCTCGTATGGATCTTGTATGCCGGTAAAATTCTTGATTTCGTTGTTACGAGCTTTTTTGTACATTCCTTTAACATCTCTACTTTCGCATGCATCTAATGAACACTTTACGTAGGTTTCTAGAAAACTTTCGCTACCTATTATCTTGCGTGCTGCTTCCCTGTTTTCTCTAAATGGACTAATTAGTGATACTGCCACAGGGACATTGTGTTTTACAAGTAACTTTGCCAAGTAGGCAACCTTTCGATTATGTTCGTCCCTTCCTTCTCTAGAAAAGTCTTTTGGCGAGAGCCATTCTCTGAGTTCGTCTCCATCTAGCACAGCCAGGTTTGGGACATATTCCTGTAGCTTTCTTGCTATCGTGGTTTTCCCCGAACATGGCAGGCCTGTCATCCATATCACAAAGGGCTTACTTTTTCCATCATGAACCCAGTTTGACACATCACTGGAAACCTTTCCTTCCATATCCTCTGGAATTGGAATATTCATTATATCCAAAATAGTAGGAGCTACGTCATATATGCTCAGCCTTTCAAGTTTAGTCATGCATTTTTCCTTCATTTTGTGGTATAACAAAAAGACCCCATCCATCCAATGAACAGAGTCGTCCGGACCAGTATCGTTTTCGGACAGGTAAAGGGTCTTATGCCCTATCGTTCCTGCTGAACGCCAGTACAGGTTATCAAAGTAGATCATCATGTCTGGCTTTGAACCCCTGGCCTCCCCATAGAGCTCATCAGGATAGAATGCTTTATTATCAAACTTTTCTCCGTTTGGGCCTTGAATTGACATGATCTTCAGCTTAAGCTCGTCTCTTACTTTCTCAAATTCACTAGCGGGAATTTTTCCATTGTCTTCTCTTCCTTTAACATTGAAAAATATTCTTGCGTAGTATCCTCCCCAGCCCCATGCAGTGGTCTTTTCCCAGTCGATATCACATTTCTCTATCTCAGTAACTGAATCTGGATATTTTTTCAAAACAAGATACCCCTCTTTTATTAGCCATTCATTGATACATAGGGCGCCCTTCATACTGGCAGTACCATGATCAGATACAACTAGGACATAGGTGTTATCGTCAATAATTGATAAAAGTTCGCCTATTTTCTTATCTATAAATTCGTAATATTCTGGAATCACCTTTTCGTACTTGTTGTTAGGCTCATAACGAGGGTGTTCTTGGTCATAGTATTTCCAAAACATGTGATGAAGTCTATCTACTCCTATTTCCACAAACATAAAGTAATCCCAGCTTTCTTTGGCAAGCATCTCTTTAATTACTTCAAATCTTTTTTCGGTCATTTCATAAAGACTTTTTATTATCTCATCACGATTATCTGTTCTGAACTTTACATCAAAGATGTACTTACCAACTAGACTTTGAATCTCATTGGATAATTCTGGTGGATGAGTGAAATTTTCCTTATCCTTTGGTGTGATAAAGCAGGAAACGAGCTTACCGTTTACTTGAATCGGCGGGTAAGTTGGCGGAACTCCAACCAAGCATACTTTTTTATTTTCCTTTGCTAAAATATCCCAAACACGTGGTTCTCGTATAGTTTGTGAATTTGTCAACCAACCTTCGGTATATGAAAAACCTTTGCGGTGACGAAAACCATAAACACCAAGCCTGCCAGGATTTTTGCTTGACATCATTACCATCCAAGCTGGAACAGTAATTGGTGGATGACAGCTTTCAAGTGTTGTGAATATTCCCTTGTCCATCATGTGTTTAATGTTAGGTAACCTGTTTGCTAGCTTCTTGAAAAGCAGATCTGATGGAACTGAATCAAGACCAATAACTAAAATTTTTGGCTTGGACAACTTCAGTCCCTCCCCTGGAGATTGTATTGAACAAACAACAACGGACATTTATTTTTGATATTACTCAACCCCGTGTCTTGATAAAGTTAGCACCATATAATAAACATTTATGTTTTACAAATTCTTATACATCACAGTGATTCTGATTTCCAAAAATGAAAATGACTAGAAAATTTAAAATATTTTGTAATTATTATCAAAAATGATAATCAGTTTTTATAATTGGCTTAAAGTTGTAAAAATAAACACCTACTAATGATTTTTATATCGCGAATTATTTGCTACATGTTTTTTTCACGAACGCATATTATTTTTTAGTTTAACAATATCTATGAATCCTCAGATCTTTTTTGCCCAGCCATAAGGAATAGTTTGTCAGAACTTGCTGTTACTTTATGTTTTATTGATTTTGCCGGAACTCCTGCCACTATATCACCACTTGGAACATCATGTATGACAGAGGCACCTGATGCAACAAGAACATTATTTCCTACCTTAATCTTATTTTTTAAAGTTGCATTAAGCCCTACCCAACTTGAATCGCCTAATATTGTACTTCCTCCAATGACTGCACCAGCAGTAATCTCACAGTTTTTGCCAACAACTACATTGTGAGAAATGTGTACCAGAGCATCGATCTTTGTGCCATCTCCTATCACAGTATCTGAAAGAGATCCTCGAGCAATGTGACTGTTTGCGCATATTTCTACATCATCTCCAATCAGCACCTTACCAAAATGCGGGAATAGTTGAAGATTTTTCTGGTCTCTTTCGAAAGCAAAACCATCATCACCTAAAGTAACTCCAGAATGAACAACACATCTGTTTCCAATAATGCAATCTCTGACTAGACTTACTTTATCGTAGATTATAGTATCATTTCCGATTTTACAATTTTCGCCAATTACCACGTAGTCACCTATATAACAACGAGATCCTATCTTAGATGTTTTAGATATCACTGCTTTTGAAGAAATCCCAATCATCTTTTTCTTTGCAAATATTTTATTGGCTAAATCCACAAAAACAAACCTTGGATTGTCAAGAAAAATAAGTTGTGTGCCTTGCTTTGGGTGTGCAAATCCATGTAAATTTTTTTTACAGAGGATAGCTCCTGCATTGGATTGTGAGATAAGCTTGATAGCTTTGTCTCCCTCCTCAGAACAAAATGAAAGGTCAGATGGTGTCGCGTTTGCAAGAGAAGAGACACCTTTTATTTTCTTCTTATTGTTGCCTTCAAAGTCATAAGTGATATCCAATCTGGATAATATTGATCTAACATCCCAACGGTTGTGTCTGTTAAATTTATTTACCACATACATAACGGGCCATGTCAACAATATAAGTTTGAAGATAGTTGCATAAATGAGAGAATCACTTTTGGGAAAGATTAGTAATTATTGATTTGCTTTAAATTATAATTGTTTTTAGGATTAACACCTTAGATTTGTGTTACGATTTATTCAAAACAATTCATTTCCAAAAATGAAAGAATTATCAGATGGATCAAAAATAAATACGACTGGAATTCTATAAATACAAACGGGGATTAATGTGTACAAGAAAAATGTTATTGTAAAAGAATTAGACGTAGAATCGTCTGCGCTGTTTATTTTTATGTATGGATTAAGGGAATCATTGAGACAATGAAGATCATAGCTTTAAGCTGTATTCCTCTTGATTTGGAAATAAGTTGTTTTGGCACACTATCAAAATACATCAAAAATGGACATGAGGTGCATTTGATAATATCTCAAAGCGACAATCTATGGTCAAAAGAAGCATTAAACGCAATAAAGGAATCATCAAAAATCATCGGTGTTTCACAAATATATTTTGTAAAAGAATTTAACCACTCGTCAGTTACACAGGACAATGTCAATAAACTTCGAAGTCATATTGAAACATTAAATCCTACAATTGCAATTTTTCCTTCAATAAGGACACAGGACGAACGACGAAAAATATTCGCGAAATCATCCCTATTAGCTTGTAGAGGAATTGGAAACATAATTATGTATGATTCACAAAAAAATACAAATTTTCATCATAATCTCAATTCTAATAGGAATAGGTACATTTACACTAAAGGCTAAGCTGATAA
>CAZDTF010000029.1:0-10333 GCA_964508325.1 uncultured Nitrosopumilaceae archaeon
CTTGTTGGCAAAATCTTAATGAAACCATAAATCTAATCTCTGTATGGCAAGACTCTTACGCAGTCTTATCTTTGTTCCTGGAAATAATTCTAGATTTTTAGAAAAGGCTAAAACTCTTTCAGCTGATATAGTGTGTTTTGATTTAGAAGATTCTGTACCTAAAGGAGAAAAGGAATCTGCTAGGAACTTAATCAAAGAAGCACTTGGCAAACGTTCTGAATACAAAGCAGAAATTTATGTGAGAGTAAATTCTCCAGTTTCTGGAATGATTCCACAAGATCTATTAAAAATAGTTCAAAAGGGAATCGATGGTATAGTTATTCCAAAAATAAATAACTTAGTTGAATTAAAAAAAATCATAAAAAAACTTGCTAGTTTAGAAAAAAAACGTAAACTAAAACCAATTGAAATCATACCATCAATAGAATCTGCAGAAGGAGTTGTAAATACATATTCTATAGCATTATCAAGCAATAGGGTATCTGCTCTTGTCTTTGGTGTGTTTGATCTGCTAAACGATCTTGGTATTGAATATACAAAACAACCAGAAGGTGCAAAATATGCAAGAGCAAAAATTCCAATAGATGTAAGAGCTGCAGGAAAACATGTGATAGACGCAATTTGGCAAGATCTCAATGATGAGAATGGTCTAGAAGAAGACTGTATAATTGGACGAAATCTTGGTTATGTGGGAAAAAGCATTATTCATCCTAATCAAATTCCTACAGCACATAAAATATTTCATCCAACCCAAGCCGAAATAGAGTGGGCAAAAAAGGTATGCCAGGCATACATAGAATCTACAAAGAAAAATAAAGGCGCAACTAAGATAGAAGGAAAAATGATTGACGAAGTTCACTTTAAGAGAGCAAAAGCATTACTTGATTCCGTAAATATCTCAGCCTAAATCATTTTATATCTAATACCCACAATTCATCAAGTGTTTACTGGCATAATTGAAGGGCAAGGAATCGTTAAGAAATTTAATTTTAAAACAACAAATCGTAGCGCAGCAAAAATGAGAATAGATTTAGGAAACCTTGCAAAAGGACTCGAAATAGGTGACAGTGTAGCAATAAATGGAGTGTGTCTTACTGCAACAAATATCTCAAAAAATCAAGCTGATTTTGAAATGATCGATGAGACTTTGACAAAAACAAATCTAGGAATAATGAAACCCGGTGGTAAAGTAAACATTGAACGTAGCTTAAGAGTTGGCGAAAGAATGGAGGGACATTTTGTACTTGGACACATTGATGGAACTGGTAAAATTATAAAAATAGAAAAATTGGCAAAAGAGATCAAATTCTGGATTGAACTTCCTAAAGACTTGGTTAGATTTGTAGTAAAAAAAGGTTCAATTACAGTTGATGGAATTAGTTTAACACTTGTTGATGTGACAAAAAACAAAATTTCTGTTTGTATAATTCCACACACACTGAAAATTACAAATCTTGGCTTGAAAAAAATTGGTGATAAAGTTAATATTGAAACCGACATACTCGGGAAATACGTTGTTTCTAAAGATTAATCCATTACTACTTTGGTGGTAATAACCACTTTTGTAGTAAGATTTATAATCATTACAACAAGCTTCTTAATTATGTCCTTAGACGAGGCAATTTCCTCCCTACGTAAAGGTAAGTTCGTTTTACTTCATGATGCAAATAAGCGGGAAAATGAGGTAGATATGGTTGTTGCCGCAGAATTTGTAACTCCTTCACATATAGCAAGAATGCGTCAAGATGCTGGCGGGCTGATATGCTTGTCAATAAATAATTCATTTGCCAAAACTCTGGGGTTACACTATATGCATGATATACTCTCCAATGCCCAAAATATTGATAATCAATCAAGAAAAATGATCATGGGAACAGCACCTTACGGAGACAAACCAACATTTTCAATTTCTATAAATCATTCACAAACACATACTGGCATAACAGATAATGACAGAGCACTAACAATAAACGAAATGGCTAGTCTTTACAAGAATACAAACGGAAACAAGAAAGAAATTTTTATTTCATCATTTAAAACACCGGGACATGTACCACTTTTGATTGCATCAGAAGGACTTTTATCAGATAGATTAGGCCATACTGAAATGTCAATATATCTTACTGGACTTGCTGGTCTGTGTCCTACTGCCGCTATCTGTGAAATGCTTGATTCTGAAACTCATACAGCTCTTTCAATCGAAAAGGCTAAAAAGTATGCAAAAGAAAATATCATTCCTTATTTTGATGGCAATGAGCTTGTAAAATTCGCAAAGGAGCATTAACTTTGAACATTGCAATTGTTTTTTCAGAATTTAATAATGAAATCACTTCAAAAATGCTTGAAGTGGCAATTGAAAAAGCAAAAAATCTTAAACTAAACATAAAATATACCTGCAAAGTTCCTGGTGTGTTTGACATGCCAATTATAATTGATTCCTTATTGAAAAAAAGGGAAATTGATGCAGTAATTACACTTGGAGCAGTAATAAAAGGACAAACAAAACATGATGAACTTATTACAAATACAGCAATTCGGGCCATGGTAGACCTCTCTTTAAAATATCAAAAACCGGTAACCTTGGGTATAACAGGCCCTGGCATGTCTGAAAGACAGGCACATGCACGCATAAGGCCCGTGGCTGAAAGAGCCGTAGAAGCTGTAGAAAAGATAGCTGATCAGTTAAGGAAGATATGAGATGATCCAACTTACTATTATAAAAATTACCGAATATGGCCCATGGACTCTAACATTAGGAAGCGATAGGGAACACAAACTACAGATGCTTCAATCTTCACTTTATAACGAAGTACAAAATCTCTTTTCAGAGAAAAACTGTCTAGTTTTTTCTAACAGATTTGATGAGCTATTTGCAATAACAAATGGTCTTTCTCTAAATGATCATATAGAAATTCAAAAAAAATTAGCGGAATCATTTGATCTCAAACTTTCTATGACCATAGGATATAGTGACTCACCATTTGAGGCAAATCTTAAGGCATACGAAGGAAGGAAATCCCAAATAATTTTAGAAAAAAAACATAATATTTTTGGTTATGTGGACGGAAAGGCAGATCAATTAGTACAGATAATGCACATGGATGTAGATGGTTCCACATCAATTTCGACAAAAAAATCTCCGTATGAAATTTCATCACTTATGTTCAGATTGTATTCAGAAATGTCAGATTTTTTCTTAACAAAAAACTGTCTTACTTTTTTTATGGGCGGAGATAACTTTATGATAGTCACATCAGGGAATGGAAAGGAGTATGCCTTAAAATTCTTAGATTTTATGAAAGAAAAATATGGTATTGCATTAAACTGTGGAATAGGTACTTCAAAGACTGCACGAGAAGCTGCCAAACTTGCAACAAAGGCTCTTGATACTATAAGAGAACTCAGAGATTCTGGCAAAAATCAAACGCAAATTCTTGAGTTAGCATGCTGATAAAAAATGCTAGTATTCTTTACGGAAATGATTTAGATTACATTAAGAGTACAAACATTCGTATTTCTGGGCAATTTGTCAAGGCAATAGGTTCTAATCTAAAACCGGATAAAAAAGAAGACACTTGTGATTGCGAAGGGCTTCTGATGATTCCTGGATTTATTAACGCACATACTCATGTTGGTGACTCGATAGGGAAGGATATAGGTATAGATTTTGGACCAGAAGAAAAAATTCATCCAATAATGGGCTTTAAACAAAAGATTCTAACAAATTCTCAAAAATCACATCTGACAAGTTTTATCAGGAATTCATGTCTTTCAATGATAAAAAAAGGAATTACAACTTTTATCGATTTTAGAGAAGGAGGATTAAATGGAATTGAACTTTTACGGAATGCAACAAAAGGGCTTCCAATTAGAACTATAATTCTTGGTAGGATAGATTACTATCAAGAATTAAATTCAATTAAAAAAAATACTCAATTGCCTGATTCAAAAAAGGAAGAACTTAAGACACTGCTAAAGAAATGTGATGGAATCGGAATAAGCGGTCCTAATGAGTTCAGTGACTCGGTACTAAAATTTTATTCACAAGTACCAAAAATTAGAGCTATTCATTCAGCTGAGACATTAGAAAGCTGTAGGACCTCTAAAAAAATAACAACAAAAACAGAAACTCAACGCGCTTTATTGCTGAAACCTAACTTTCTGGTTCATATGACATATGCATCAAAAAAGGATCTGATGCTTGCATCAAAAAGCAAAACCAGTATTGTCATATGTCCACGTGCTAACGCTGCGCTTGCAGAAGGAATACCTAATGTGAGTCTTATGATGCAAAATGGATGCAATTTAACTATAGGAACAGATAATGTTATGATAAACTCACCTGATATGTTCAGAGAAATGGATTATCTTTGGAAAGTCTCTATGGGATTACAAAAAATCAGATTGGATCCAAAATCCATACTTAAGATGGCTACCGTAAATGCAGCAAAAATGCTTCAGAACAAGAATCTAGGCGTAATTCAATCAGATAGATTAGCTGACTGTATTTTTATCAATAAACATGACATTGATTTAGAACCAATGCATAATCCATATGCTTCAATAGTGCATAGAGCTTCTGAAAGAACTATCAAAGCAGTAATGTTTGGAGGTAAAATAGTCCATGGCAAGATCTAGACCACATGTAATAATTAGTGCAGCAATGAGTGTAGATGGAAAAATAGCAACAAGAATTGGTAACTCTAAACTCTCTTCAAAAGAAGATCTCTTACGAATACATAAACTAAGGGCAAATGTAGATGCAATACTTGTTGGAAAACATACACTAATGATTGATGATCCTTCGTTGACAATCAAGCTTGCGAAAGGGAAAAATCCAATACGTATAATTTTAGATTCTGAAGGTTTGATAAAATCAAACTCAAAAATAATTAAAACTTGTAAAATGGTTCCAACAATTATAGCAGTATCAGAAAAAATAACTCAAAAAAATATTATTCGACTGAAAAAAAATGGACTTGAGGTAATAAAATGTGGACAAAAAAAAGTAGATCTTAAAAAATTGTTACACATCTTACGAAGAAAAAACATAAAAAATCTTCTTGTGGAAGGAGGAGGTTTAACTAATTGGTCTTTCATAAAGGACAAATTAGTAGATGAACTCATAATCACAATTACTCCATATATTCTAGGTGGAAGCAGTGCAATTTCTCTAGTACAAGGAGAAGGATTTGATAAAATTTCATACGCACCCTTATTGAAACTAAAGAAAATCAACAGAATAAAAAACGAACTTGTACTACATTATGTTATTTAATGCTTCAAATCTTCCCGTAGCTGATCTATCTTAACTTGTAACGCTTTTTTGAGCTTCTCATTTTTGGTAATGTTTACCAGCTTTCCACACGTTGGGCATTTAAAGGACAGATCTAATGCCTTTTCAAATGTCAGCTTTTGACAGTCTTCAGTACCACAATGATAAAATTCAGCCGAGTTCTCATAATCCAACCTTTGCTGTAGTCTCTCAACAATTTTCTTTTTTTGATTCTCAATAAAATTGTCAACTTCGTCTTTTCTTGCCCTCCATCTATAGACAAACCAGCCTTTTTTTTCATCCTTGACTCTAATACCAGTTATCAGAGCTTTTCCAAAAAGATCGTATAACACCTTTCTTACTATGTTAATTCTCAGGCCAGTTGAACTAGCAATCTCTTCATCTGTAGCATCTTCCGTATTCAAAAGTGAACGGGCTACTTTTAGATATTCGTCCCCTCCAATTAAAGCGGCTATTTTTATAAAAGGATCCTCGTGCTCGTTAGTCATTGCCGTCATTGATTTAGATTCTATATTTAATCAATTGTTTTGTCTAATACTTTTTTTCCCTTTTTTGTAGGAACAATTTCCCGTTGAGCATCGGCATGTTTTTTTAGGAATTGTTTCCCTTCTAAGACTCTATCAAGTAAAACTGCTAAAGCACTTATTTCTGAATGGGGCTGACTACCTATAGCCACATTATAATCTGCAATATCATAAACCTCTCTTGGTACCTTTTCTGCTCCTACTACAACAAGAATCTGTTTTTCTTTTCTAATCTCATCTAAAATAGAATTGATATTTTCACCATACATTGTTAGATGTACAATTTTAAAAAATTCATTCTTTTTTGATTTGAGAGTTTTTTTCCAATTTTCTGTAATTTCTACTTCAAAATTGCCTCCCCAAACTCTATTTACTTCTGATATTGTATCTTTGATATCTGGGTTAACTTCTTGCATGATTATTTTTGAGGCTCCAAAAGCTCTTGAAACAAGTGCTACATGTGTTGTTACTCGATCATCACGGACAAGCCTTTGACCTATCCTTAGAACTTCAATCCTCATAATTTATCTTAATTTCTTTTTTGAGTGTTTCGTTTTTTTCTCTTATAAACGGTTCATCTTTTAAAACAACTTGCAAGAGTTCCTTTAATTTGGATAAATTTTCACCAGTTGTTGCTGATATAGATAACCATTTCTTATTTTCTTTTAATCCTATGGTTTCTACTTTTGATAGAATTTCATCTCGTGTAATTAAATCAGATTTGTTTAGAGCAAAAATTATCTTGTTGTAATCGACTCCAAGTTCTTCTAATGCTCGCATGCAACTATGTAATTTCTTTTGTAACTCTAAAATTGGGTCGCTTATGTCAATCACCAGTATTACTGCATTAGTATAGGTCAGCTCTTCAAGCGTTGATTTGAAAGCCTCAATCATATATGCAGGAAGATTGCTTATGAATCCAACAGTATCCGAAATTAAAACGTCAATTTCTGAGATCCTTATTTTACGTGTTGTTGTAGAAAGAGTTGTGAAAAGTTTTGGGTTTTCTTCTCTATTCTCGCCAGTTAATGCATTAAATAGAGTTGTCTTTCCTGCTGATGTGTAACCAGCTAGAGAGATGGTCTTGAATCCAATTCTGTCCCTTCCTTGTCTATGTAGTGCACGTTGTTTTCCAGCTTTTACAAGTTTTGATTTAATACTAGTCATTCTATTTTTTATATCATTAAAATAGACATCAACTTCGAATTTACCAATCCCCATGAATCCTGGTTGTTCACCCTTCTTTGCTAATCGTACTTTTTCTTTTGCTCGTGACATTTCATATCTTAACTCTGCCATCTTGATCTGTAATTTTGATTCTGCACTTGTTGCATTATGTTCAAATATTTCAAGGATCAAAGCCTCTCTATCAAGAATATTTGTCTTCAGCTTTGATGCCAGATTGTAGTTCTGACTGGGTTTAAGAATTTCATCAAAAATGATGACATGAGGTTTTGTTGAATCAACTAATTCTTTTAATTCTTCAACTTTGCCCTCTCCTAAACCATATTTTGATTTGTTTAGAAACTTCTGCTTGATTATCTTAATAACTTGATATCCTGCTGTATCACAGAGTGCAATTGCTTCCTTTACATCGTCCTCTCTGTCATATGTGATTAGAATTGCAGTTTCTTTCATTACCATATGAGGTTTGGATTCGTATCTTATTGCTTTCGCAAAGTTTTCTCTATGGTCATGTTCATAACAATTTCTGCAATATCACTTGCGTATTCTGAAATCCTTCTAATATTTTCACCCATTCGTCTCACCCTATAAATTTCCTCATCATCTCTTATTGATTTGGTGCTTTCAAGCATCTTTTTTTCATATTTTGTAATATCTGCAGTCCGTTTTACAGTAAGTTCTGCTTGAGCAAAATCTCTTTTGAATAGTGATAAACATGCATCATCAAGTACAGATAAGGCAAAAGCGTTCATTTCGTGTATATTGTAAAGCACAGATTTTTTGATTGGTTTTTTAAATTCCAACAAGTCTTTTACTATCACAGTTGCATGGTCTCCTACACGTTCTATGTTTTTAACAATAAGCCTGTATCCAAGACAACTTCTTGCACTTTCAATACCCAGGTCTTTTAACATGTGTTCATTTTGAATTGCAATCTTAAGCTGTCGTATGATGTAAAAACTAAACCTATCCACTTCATCATCACTGTTTATCACCTCTTTTGCCAAGTCAAAATTTGCTTCCTCATGTGCAAGCAAGGCGTCATTTTGCATAGATTTTGCAATAATCAGCATGCGTTTTAATGCTCCATCCACTGAAAGCTCAAACAAATTTATCAATACTTGAATGGTAATACCTTCAGTAGAGTCAGCAATAATTTCTGTTCCCATTAGAATTCCTTTCACTGTTTCTTTTATTGCATTTCGTTGAGCTGGTTTTAATCTCCCAGACTTTGGCTTGACATTTATGGTACTAAAACCAAGTAAATAAAGTGAAATAAGTTTTCTAACAATTGAAGCACTTTCATCCTCTTGTTTTATTTCAATTGTTGCATCTTCTGTGTTAATTGGTTTTGTATGGTGTTTTAGTGGAGTAATTTGTAAAGTCGATGTGCCTTGTCTTAAAACTGTGACTTGATCACCTTGTTTTAGACCCATGTCCATGATCCACTGTTTAGGTAATGATACAATGTAGGATGATTTTCCCGTAAACTGAATTTTGCGCATCTCTTCGTTTGCTCCCATAACTCACATATGGTTTGCCGTTCTATATAGTTATTCAAACATACTATATAGTAACATCTATGCAAAAACAATTAGAACCCAACAATTCTTTATGGTAACATTGGATTCAATTATTAAAATTAAACATACATTAGATGCTCTATTTGGTATTGGAGTTTCAAAATATCTGCCAAAAGAAATCAAGATTGCCTATTCTAAGAGAACGGGAAGAATCCAGCACATTTACGAAAACGAAAACCTACTTTGCACTTTGCGAATAGATGGAGGACTTGCAATTACACCGCACTTTGCACAACTTCTTCTTAAATATAAGAAATTTAGAGAAAATTGCCTTGAAGTAGACACTGATTCCAAACCTTTTGTGGAAAATGGAAGTTCAGTTTTCTGCAAACATGTTGTTTGGTGCGGCAAGAAAATCCTAATTGGAGCCGATGTGCCTGTTCTTTACAATGGTACTGTAATTGCAGTTGGAAGAGCTGTTCTTTCTTCAAGAATGATCAAGTCGCTTAAACGAGGGGTAGCCGTCAAAGTCAGAGATAGTTTAAAAAGTCCAGATTGATCAATTGATAATATATGATGCGTGGCGGAAACCGCGAAATGCGCAGAATGTTAGACAAGATGGGTTTAGAGATGAAGGAAATCTCCAATGTACAGGAGGTAATAATCAAAACTGACAAAAAGGAAATCATAATAGTAAAACCCTCTGTTTCGGAAATGAAGGCAAAAGATAATTCTATATTTCAAGTGATAGCAGAAAGCTATGAAGAAAGGGAGCTTGAAGTACCAGTATTCAGCCAAGAAGACATCATGCTCGTGGCTCAACAAGCAAATGTTTCTCAAGAGGCTGCAAATAATGCCCTCATAGAAGCTAAAGGAGATCTAGCAAGGGCAATTTTGTTACTCACCACAAAATAAGACACAATGCCTTACTTTACTAAACTCATCCAAAAGATTTAGTCATAACATTTGTAATTAGAGATTATTTATACATGATATTTTTTGGAAAAATTAAATGCGGAGTGCGGGATTTGAACCCGCGACCTTCAGCTTGGGAAGCTGACGTCGTGCCGGGCTGGACTAACTCCGCCAATCCACATTTGAAACCTAACATTATTTACTGTTGAGTTTTTACCTGTTGTATTTAGTTTTAGTATTTTTCCATTTTATAGTATAGAATGGTAGAATTACAATCCCTTCGAAAAATGCGTGAGATTTTCAAGAATAAGATAATATCAGATTTTTCCCAATTGCCCAAGGCGGTTTTGTTATCGAAACGACAGATCAAATTTTTTATTTTGATTATGGCATATCTTGTATCATCTAATAAACTCAAATTGAAATTTTAGTCATCTCATTTCCCTTTTTGGCAGACAGATCTTTAATAGTAAAAAATGGATCGCTTTACAGGGTTGATAGTGGATTGTTAAAAAAAGTCTTAGCGATCAGTGTTGCATTAATTATTATCAATTTTACCCAAGCATCAGCTCTACTAAATAATTCTGTTGTTCCATCAAATACACTAAGTACTGGAATATCAACAATTAAGACAATTACTAATCCAATTACAACGGCAGCTACAACAACTACAGCATCAACTAAATCTTCAACTACAGCTCCTACAATTACAGCTCCGATTACAACACCAATTACAGCTCCGATTACAACACCAATTACAACTACAACTCCAACCACAGCTCCTACAATTACAGCTCCCATTACAGCTGCTCTATCTACGGCTCTATCAAATGTAACAACTCCAACCACAGCTCCTACAATTACAGCTCCCATTACAGCTGCTCTATCTA
>CAZDTF010000030.1:0-421 GCA_964508325.1 uncultured Nitrosopumilaceae archaeon
CTTAGTGCAACTAGATGATAGTTGTCAAGTGTCATTTTTTCTCCATTAATAAGGTCTTTTTTTATTATGCAACCATATGAATTTACAAAAACATCTCCGTTTCCTGTAATCTTTAACATGAAAAGCTCACTGCCAAAGATGCCCTTTGTGAATCCCTGCCACTTTGTGTCGATTTCTATACTCATAGAGCAGGCAGTAAATACGTTTGATTGTATAATAAACCCGTTACCATCTGTTACCGGTATTTGTATGATATCGCCAACTGGTCTGCCTGTAAGTCCTATGGTACAACCATCTTCTTTTGCGATAAAATCATTTACAAAAAATGATTCCCCCCCAAGTGTGGCAACCTTGAGTTTTTTGAAAAAACCTCCTTGAGGCATCCTAGTGTTACTCCAAATGTTTCCCATCAGTTAAAACA
>CAZDTF010000030.1:431-10257 GCA_964508325.1 uncultured Nitrosopumilaceae archaeon
AGTATGCTCATAGGACTTTTTGTAATCTCTATTCTCATACTATTTTTTCCATAATAACATCATTTAAAAATTCATTGCCATGATGTGATGATCTTGAATTCTTACAAGTCTGTCAGCTCTTTGAACTTTATTTGATAAAAATACGGTGATGAATTTTTACTGTAGTGTGATTCTGGCTGTTGGCGGTTGAGCAGGATTGATGACGGCAATGTTGACAGTATCCGAACTTGCAACTAGTCCATTACTAACTGTGAGTCTAAAGGTAAGTACCTTTTCGTCGCCTTTACTGACATGTGGAGAAATAAATGATGGCTTTACAGTATCTGACCCTACCAATGTTACTTGCTCTCCTCCTGTTTGAACCCACGAATAACTCAAGTTCTTTCCAACACTAAGAGATCCATCTAACATTACATTATTTAATTCTGGTACAGTTTGAGGCGAACCAGCATTAGCTACTGTAAACTCTCTTGTCTGATTGTACCCTTGCGTTAGAGAATACTCTCCAAGATAAGAGAAGTAGATATAACTTTCACAATTTGCAACTGGCATATTTCCTTCATAGACATTAAACATAAATGATAATTCATAACCGTGAACAAATGGTGGGACTGTAAATGAAAGGGCTTGTTGATTAGTTACAAGTCCTGGAATTTTATCTCCGGCACCTTGTGTCCAACCATATGTCACAGCCGCGTTGTATGGATTATCTATCTGTGGCGAGATCGTAATTGATTGGCCAGGCTTAGCTTTCTGAAGTGGGGGGCAAGAGACATTTACAGGTGTGATTTTAAATACGGTTACCTTTTCAGTATCTGAACCCGTTAGACCTCGTCCATCATCTCCAGTGAGCATGAAGATTAAGGTTTTAGTTTGCCCCATTGCAACTGAAGGAGCAGTAAATGTAGTTGTTGGTTGGTTTGGTGAAGATAGTGTAACAGCATCGCCAGAGGTCTGTGTCCATGTATATGAAATAATATCACTATCAGGGTCAGATCCTGAACCTGTCAGTGAAACCTGTGATAGCTCTGGAACTACGATTTCGTGTACAGTAGTAATGACAGGTGGATCGTTGTGAACAACTTGAAGGGTGAATGTTGTAGTACTTTTCCCACTGTGGGAGTTATCAACAGTTAACGAAAATGTAAGAGTTTTTGTCTCATCTGACGCCACTACTGGGGTCGTAAAGGTTATCGTGGGTTCAGTATTTGATGAAATGGTAACAGGATCTCCAGAAACTTGAGTCCAATAATAGCTTAATGGAAAGTCTTGAGGATCAGATGATTTCAAACCAGAAAGTGTAACTGTAGTATTATCACTGACTTGGGCAGAATTATCCGATGATAAACTTGGTGACATTGTGTCAGAATAAGCATGTGGCCCAACACCTATTGAAAAAAGAAAAACTCCTATAAATGCAAAAATAATTTTGTCATTCATAATTGTACAAATCCTGAGGGGGTATTTAATATATACGGTCAAAAGTTTAGATCTGCCAGAAAGTCAACCGGAACAATTTTTGAGTGATTAGCTTCCCATTTATGACCCATTTTGTTCTTAGTTTTAGATATTTTAATAATGCTTTAGATTATTTTTTCAAGAAGGCTCAAGGAATTATTATGACATAAAATACCAAAGGTAGTTGATTCCCAGTAAATGTCAAAGATTCTAAAATAATTTTGAAAAATGATCCTTTTGATTCTTCTATATGCACTAGACCAACCATCTAAATACGTCTAAAATCATCCAAACTTTTAAGTTAGTTTTGAGAGTCTTTTTACTACTACTTTAAAGTCATTTATGGGAACAATTTTTACAGTGCTTATAGCTGAAATACCCACTGCTATACAGAGTTGTTCTATATCATGTGCATTTTTGGCATCCATAACTAAGATCCATTCATGTTCTAGCACAGACATGTAAAAACCAATGATTTTTGTTATATTAAATCTCTTTTTGTGTAATTTCAGCTTTTTTTCAATTTCTAAGAATATTTTCTTACTTTTAGTATTGTTCAACGGACATGATTCTGGACTGTGAATTGCAAAAACTCCAAAAAGCATTATTTTCATAACAAAGGTCTGTTTAATTAAACTTTCAATTCGTCTCTAAAGTCTTGAAGGCATTATTCATGAGTTAAAAATCATCTCGCGCTATATTGAAACCAAAAGGATTCACAATCGTTGTAATTGTTTTATTTGCTAAAGGATCTCATGGGAATAATTGGAATAAATTTTATTTTACGATGTATTTGAAATCTTAATCATTCCCCAGTCGCGTTCAACAAGCTTCTGTGCTGTTTGTGGTCTTACACACGCAGGCGAATTATCTGATTTCTTTTCTATTAGTTCAAAACCTTCCTTGCAAGTGATGTTCTCAATAGCAACACCAGACTTGAAGGCCTTTAGTGGTGACAAGACAACGGATTTAGAGATTACAAAAGTTGCGACATAGTCTGAAAGAAGTATCTTTTTATTACTTATTGGATAGGGTTCAATTTTTGTCATCTGTATTAAATGTCCATCAAAAACTTGAATTGCCAGATTGTTTTCTCCAGCTCTGCTTGTTAAACTGAAATCTCCAAGGTCTTGTTTGTTTTCAATGATGTTTACAAAAATCTTTACTTCGCCTTGCCATACACATGTCACACCAGATGGGCACCTAGAATCTTCAGTCACATTTAAAAAATTTACTATGATGTTATAAGATTCTAAAGAGATTGTTTGATTGACTCTAAGCTGAAATTGGGTATCACTGATATTTGGAATTGATTCTTTCGTGTATGCAAACGCTTGTGGTAAAATTAGTACCAGGGAAATACAAGATATTGCAATTATTGAAAGGTATATTGTTCTCATATCTTAACTAGATAGAAATTATCTGAAGCTTGGAATTTTCGGTAATATTGAACTTGTCCACAAAGCCAGCTGTTACTTCTAAAACATATTTTGCATTTTTCCCACCACCGTTGTCAACTGTACAGGTTGCTGTTTCAATAGCAGACTTGCAGGGAGCCACATTTTTTGCGATGTGTACAACGTTTCCAGATGAATCAAACCAGATTATGTCCAATGGAAACTGCATGTTTAGCATCCATATCTGCCCTACTTGTTCGTAGTTGAATACAAATATCATTCCTTCATCATACGGAAGTTCTTTTTGGAACATCAAACCTCGTGTCTTTTGTGCATCGGATTGCGCCACTTGGACATCTAAAACGACATTGTCAAGCTTTACAGTTCCCTTTGGGAATTGGGTTTCAGCTAGCTTAGAATCAGCAGGAATTGTCAGCACTCCAACTATTCCTATTATAACAGCAGCAGATGCTATTGGAATTAAGACTTGGGCTCTTGATGCCATATATCATGTAAAGAAAAAGTTCTAGTTAAAAACCAATGGAGTGGAAACTGTTTTTCTTTTTTGATTCAAACTAACGAGTCTAAAAGTCTTAATCAAACAATAATGTATCAATTTTATGATAAATAATGTGGTTTTGCCTTGAAATTTGAGCTATCTGGGGTTTAAGATCAGTAAAAGTCTAATTGGTCTGATATCAAATCAAAAATGATTATCTTTATCTAATGTGTTCTTTGAAATCATTAAATGTTCCAACCATGTTCTTTGTTTCATCGCCCACATCTGAAATCGTAGAACCGTTGTAAACTCGGTCCATATACTTTCCAGTTATGATCATTGGAACAGCAACAGCGTTTGTTATCATAAATGGCTCTGGGATCCAAAATAAAATAAATCCTATCTTTTGCAGTTTTTTTCCAGGTGAGGGTGCACGCTGCAAAGCTCCAAGGGAACGAGCAGTTCCTCTATCATCTAGACTTGCAAGTTCTGAATAAATTCTAGTCCTTCTCTTGGCTGATTCTCCAATTTTTTTAATTCTAGCAATATGCTTTCTATACTCTTCTTCCATCCGTTGAGACCTGCATTTTTTGATAGTTAAAATTCCAAGGTAAAGATCAATCACAACAAGGTAAAGATTTCTTATACTAAGAGAACAGATTATATCATTCAAAGGTATTTCAAGAAAATATGAAGGAAAAACGCGCCGAAAGACTAGAGTCTATCAAGGAAGCTCACAAGTCATCTAAGGTAAGTTCAAGCTCAAGAATGGAAGACTATCTCGAGGTGATTTCAGAGCTGGTTGAGCTAAAAGGATATGCAAATACCATTGACATTTCAAGATACATGAATGTCAGCGCACCTTCTGTAACCAAGATGCTGCAACGGCTGGATGAAAGCGGATATTTGGAATATGAAAAATACCGCGGAATAAATTTAACTGCCAAAGGAAATATGGTGGCAGACACCATACGACAAAAACACGGAATACTACTAGAGTTCTTTAAGATGCTAGGAATAGATCACGCCATAGCAAACAAGGATGCTGAAGGAGTAGAGCACCATCTTGATCCAAAAACGATAAAAAGGCTACGAAAATTTATCACATATTTGAAAGCAAACCCTAAAGTTCTTGGCAATTTTGAATGATTACTCCCTTAGAACTATTCTAAGGTCTTCTTTTGACATTGCCGCCTTCATTATTCTTTTACCAGAATCAGATTTCTTGGATAAAATAATTCTGCCCTTCTTTCCTACATATGTCGAGCTTACAAGTTTGTCTTTAACATAGATATCAGCTGACATCCCAGTTTTGTCATCATCCACTTCAAGTATCAAATTATTTCCTGATTCTGACAATTCAAACCATTCGCTTTTTCCATTAGTGCCTTCTTTTGGTTCCACATCAATGTGAACTCCAAGAGATTTTTCAAGATCATTTATGGTAGCGCCACCACGACCAATTATTAATGGCATGACATCTTTTGCCACCCGTACTCTAATTTTATTATTGGATATAATGTCAATTTCTGCATCTGAATCAAACCTACGTATTGTCTCTCTGATTTTTGATTCAGCGAGTTTTTCTATACCGCCACTTTTTGCATCCTTTGAGATTGGAATGACAATGTTTTCCTCACCATAAGTATAGATCTCGTATTCCAGATTATGATTCTCAAAGTTTCGTACCTCAATTACAGGTCTTGCCAAATCTTGCTCAGTCATACCAGTTGGAACCTTAACTTTGAACTCTAGCTCGTAAACTTGTGCAATGTTTCCTGCTCTGACAAATAACACCGTATCTAATATGTGAGGAATCATACCAAGCTCTATCTTTCCAATAAATCTCTGGATGGCATCTAGTGGTGCGTTTGCATGTACTACTCCAACCATTCCTACTCCGGCTAATCTCAAATCTGCAAATACTCTAAAGTCTTGAAATCTTCTTACTTCATCAAAAATTGTGTAATCTGGTCGTACCAAAAGCAGAATGTCTGCAGAATTTTCAAAGCTACCATCAAGGAGAGTATACTGGGTTATCTTGTCACCAACTTGCAGATCTCTTGGCGATTCAAGAGTTTTGACAATCTTCCCCTTTTTAGAATAAAAATCGGCAAGACTAGATGCAAATGTACTCTTTCCAGAGCCAGGAGGACCAGAAATAAGAATGCCCTCCGTTTTTTCAGATAACCTACTCATTAGTTTTTCAGATATGTTGTACTGGTCTAGTGATAACTTTACTATTGGATGAGTTATGGTTATTTCATAACTTCCTGAAAAAGGAGGATGTGTTATTGTTGTTCTATAATCTTTGAATTGAATCACCAAAGCTCCTGGTTTTGAAATCTCAATCTCTCCTGACCTGTTTACTCTTGATGCTTCAAGGATCTCAGTTGTGATGCTACTCAGATAGTCTTTTGTGAGAATTTTTTCCTCAATCTCTACAAGTGTAAAAGCTCCAGGCTTTCCTCGTTTTGCTAAGGGCTTTGTTCCCTCCTTTAGGTGTATGCTCATAGTTTGAGGATCAAAAAATCTTTCAAACTCAAGCCCTGTTGTTTTAATCTCAGGCTTTGAATAGTTTGTTTTTATTCCTTCAGCTTGTGCAACAAGTGATTGTACATAGTCTGCTGTATAAAAGGTAGCACCATTTCTCTTTGCAATGTCTTTTATTATTGCGTCTATTCTTCCATGACTTGCAAGCTTGATGTCATCGATTGTTGGCCTTTGCCCTTCAAAACTCAAGGTAATGTCGTTTTTTTCCGATAACTCGCGAATTTTTTTTATTTCTCCCAATCCGACAAAACCATATTCTTTACTTTGTGAAGCTTGAGACTGAAGCTCATCAAGCACAGCTACAGGAATAATTATCTCACAGTTTTTCAGGTTTCCGGATTCAATTAATTTTGTAATTTCGCCATCGATTATGATACTGGTGTCAACAACAATTTTTTCCATCATTTATTGTGGTTCTTTCACGCTTTTTATTTATACCTATAAAAATCCTATATATTTAGTTAGTATTGATATTTGATATAATGTCGTTACAAAAAAGAAACATTCTGATAATAGAAGATAGTTTAGCTGTCGCAACACTTATTCAAGATTTCCTTAAAAAACTAAACTATATTGAAATCAAGATTTGTACTACTGGCAGATCTGGAATCCAAGTATTTGAGGACCTTGTAAAATCAGAACAAGTCCCAGCTGTCATTCTTGATTATAGTCTGCCAGACATGAACGCAGATGACATCATGTCTGAAATATTTCGAATTCGTCCTGATGCCAAGATAATAATAGAGACTGCTAATGAGAGAACGGACGACTCTATCAAAGACGTTATGCGACATGGTGCCTATCAGTATATTGAGAAACCAATACGGTTTGAGAACGTAAAAAGTACGATGAAAATACTCGAGGAAGAAGACAAAATTATTGAGAACGCACCTGATGATAGTCACAACGAAATGGATTCCTTATTAAAATCATCAGCAAGAATCAGCCTGGCAAGAATTTCTGAATATACTGGAAAGAAAAGGGAGGAGGTCTTGGAATATCTGACGAAACTCAAAGATACGGGAAAAGTTGTCCAGATTGAAAACATCAAGGAAATTTCTTGCAATATGTGTGATTCTGTAAAAATTGGGCAAAATTTTTCCTGTCCTTCATGTAATAAAACAAATTTTAAGCAAGGCAAGCTAATTGAGCATTTCAAGTGTGGAAATGTTTCTGTAGAAGATTCATACAAAAACAACACTTGTCCCAAATGTCACAAAGAAATCAAGATAATTGGTGTTGATTACAAAGTCATAGACAATTATTATATCTGCAAAGATTGCGCAGAAAAGTTTCCAGAACCAATAATTGATTATATGTGCATTAGATGCAACAATAAATTCAAACTTGAAAAGGCAAAATGGCTTACAAGTGAAGGTTTTAGATCTACTAATTCGTAATTTTAGTTTAGTGCCATTGTAATAGCAGTTAACACTTCCTCGGAACTAAACGGCTTGACCAAGTATGCTTGCGCTCCAGCTTCAGAGCTTTGATGAATTGTAGAAAGATTATCATCAGCAGTTATCATGATAATTTTTGCATCAGGATTAGATGACATTATCTCCCTGAGTGCCGACATTCCATCTTTTCTTGGCATGGATACATCTAGTAATAAAACATCTGGATTTGTTGCAGTGTATTTTTGTATTGTTTCCATTCCATCTGTTGCTTCTGCTACTATTTCATGACGTCCTATTTCAAGTGATTCTCGCAACATCTCTCTTGTCGCATTAGAATCTTCTGCAATCATGACACGTGCCATTAATCTTAGGAATTAATTTTTTCTATATAAGAACAGAGATGTCTTAGAATTCAAATACAGTTCTAGATCTTGCTTTCAAGTACTCTTGTAATTGTCTTTAATACATCTTCAAAATTAAAAGGCTTCAAAAGATATGCCAAAGCTCCTGCCTCAATGCAATCAGTCATTGTCTTGAGATTATCGCTAGCAGTTATCATGATAATTTTTGCGTCAGGATTAGTGGCAAGTATCTCTTTTAATGCTGATATTCCATCTTTTTTTGGCATCGCCATATCTAGTAGCATTAAGTCTGGTTTTATCTGGCTGAATTTTTCTACGGCTTCAACTCCATTTGTCGCTTCAGCTACAAGCTCATGATGACCGATCTCTAAAATGTCTTTTAGTACCATCCTTATTGCATCCGAGTCATCGGTAATCATTACGCGTGCCATGTTTTCACAAATCTAAGGGATGTTTTGTATTTAAGTGCAGTTGTCTTTTCATTGATCTAATATATGAGAAAAGGTCTTTAGTAATTTGTTTTTGAATTCTTTTACATCATTTTTATTAGTATCATTAAAAATTGCTTGCATGATTTGTAATGATTCGATCATTATTTGGTGTATTCCACTTTGTGTTCCGTTTTGAATTATGTGTTTTAAAATTGAATCATTTATCTTGGCAATTTCTCCAACATTGTTTTGACCCATCATTGGGGCAAGTCCCTTTATTTTGTGCAAGTGTTTCTCAATTTCAATGCCATTGCTGGAAATATCATTGTCGTTATAACATTGAGTTAATATCTGTTGTAAGCTGTCTAACTCATCTTGAATTTCCTGCCTTGCAAGTTTATTAAAGTTATCAGACATTTTAACTAATGAATCCATTATTTTTATGCTAACTTTTATAGGCTCTTAATTTGTTTTTAATACAAAATGAAGATCATTAATAAAACATATGTTTTACTAGCTGTTGTAATTGCAGTTTCCTTAATCAATTTATTCGTACTTTTACAGACATCAGAAGAAAATCAAGCCGTATTGCATTCAATTAGCAGTGCAAGCAATCTCAAGGTTACAGTTGAGAGAATTGCAGGTACTGCAAATTCCATTGCAAGCGGTAATGAAACAGACAGACAGACTCTTGTGGGACAAATTAATGACTTTGAAAATACCTATGGTATACTTGGTACTGGTGGACAATTAAACGGAATTTCAATAGTTGCAGTACCTGTTGAGCTCAGAACTGACTATGTCGATGTTGGTAATTCTTGGAGTATTTACAAACAAAAAGCCGAAGAAGTCAGACAAGAATCTGTCTTTAATCCAGAGGTCAAAAGTGCATTGCAATATATTCTTGAAAAAAACGGGGATTTGATAACACTAAGTAATGGTGTAACAAACGATCTTTCTTCACTTGACAGAAATTATAACAGAGAAAAGGAGATTGCAGCAGAGCTTGTTACACTTACAAAGGCAATAGCCCAAAACACACTTCTTATTTCAATTGGAGAAAGGGGCAACAGTTCTGACCAAATTAAAAAAGATCGAATTTTGTTTGATGCCGATTTGCGGAAATTGGAAGGAATGCCATTAGATAATGTAACTACCGGAGGGGTACAAATACCACCAGAATCACTTCAACCAATTCCCAGAGAAAATGCCGCATCGTTACGTGCGCTTGATCCACTATGGGAATCTGTCACAGCAAAAATAAAAATTGTTGAATCAACCCCATTACTTTCTGAACAATTTGGAAAGTCGTTACAAGAATTAGATTCTCAAAGAGATTCCTTGCTTTCCACAACTGCTCTTTTTGTAGATGATTGGAATAAACTGATAGATAGTAAACTACGCGAAAAAGTCAGTGTTATACAAGCCTTACTTGTAGCAGACATGGCAGTTTTCCTTGTAGTAATAATCTCAATTAGAAAATCACTAAATCCACTTGCCATGCTTACTGGTGCGCTTTCTCGTGTAAAGGAAGGATTCTATGGTGAAAAAATAGATTATACATCAAGTGACGAGATTGGCTCTCTTGCTAACACATTTAATCTGATGTCAGAAACTATACAAAAAAAGGAAGAGGAAGCCAAAAAAATTGAGGTTGCAAAAGATGAATTTTTGGCAATGATTACTCATGAACTAAAGACGCCTTTGGTCCCCATACAAGGCTATG
>CAZDTF010000031.1:0-10102 GCA_964508325.1 uncultured Nitrosopumilaceae archaeon
AAATCCGCAAGCCTTTGAGTACTGGATTCCTAGATGACCCAATCCCCCTATGCCAACTATGGCAATTTTCTCGTGAGGTTTTGGATCTGCAAACCTTAAACCACTATAGACGGTATAACCAGCACAAAAGACAGGAGCTGCTTGCTCATATGTTATTTCTTTTGGAAGAAGCATAGTAGAATCGGCATAAGCTAACATGTATTCAGCATGGCTGCCTTGGGTTCCAATTCCAGTTCCTATTTGTTGTTGACAAAACAACTGCTTTCCGCGTTCACACCACTCGCATCTTCCACAGGATGCTTGTATCCATGGAACACCTACTCTATCACCAATTCTTCGTGTGGTTACACCATCTCCAACCTCAACAATTTCACCAACAGGCTCATGCCCTATGGTTCTTGGAAATTCAATTGGCATTGGCAATTCGCCTTTTGTTATATGTACATCGGTATAACAGAGGCCACTAGCATGTATTTTTATTAAAACTTGATTTGCACCTGGTTTTGGAGTAGGAACTTCTTTTACCTCCCATTTTCCATTTATTTTGGGAACAACAGCTGCACGCATTATAATATATCTCCCAAACTCATTATAATCAATAGGGCTTACTGCTATAAAAATGAAAAAGTGATGGCTTGGAAAGTCAATTAACTAATGGTAAGTTAGAATAAAACCTCAGAATTACCTGAACTTTGTTTCAGGGTTTTTTAAATCATGATGTGAACTTTAGGTTAGATTAATGGCATTAAATTTTTCGGATAGATTTTGCGCTAGTGTGAATCTTGTAGGATTCCGTCATTGAACTTGATGCTAGCATGGCTTCCATCACAGAATGGTTTATTCTGTGATGCACCGCAACGACAAAGTGTAACACGATTACGCGTTTCATAGAGTGTACCATCATGGGATTCAATTGTTATTCCCCCACGAACCCAAAGCGGACCACTGCATTTCATTGGAGGATCTTCTATAACACCAATGGAAGGTGGTAAATTGTGTTCTACCTCTTTGCCAGTTTTCTTTTCTTGTATAGTTAGCCTGCCGGATGGACAATGCATAGCTTCACGTATAACCAGATCATGGATTTTTGGGTCGTCTGTCTTTTCAATTAAACTCCAGATTTTGCCCTCAGGATCACAAAAGCGAGCAAAGGCACAAAGATTCTCGGCGTCATTTAGTTTTAGAGTAGGTCCGTCCATGCTCTGAGCTTGTTTGGCATATGGTTCTCTTGATGCGGTTTCTTTTCCGTTGAAATGTATCTTTGTATGGGTGCCATCACAAAACGGCTTGTTTTCTGAATGGCCACAACGACATAGATAATACTCTGGTTTTGTTTCAAATTTTTTGCCTTGTTTCCAATCCCACGAATAGCCATCTTTATTGTTTGTAATTATCTCAACTGTAAGAGGAATATCTCCGGAAACTACACAGGGACCATTATTACTTATTACAATCTTTTTTTCCTTATTATCGACCATGAATCATATCCTTAAGGTAAACAAACTATAATAATACTTTGAAATCCATTTTATTTTTTGAAAATTGATATGAACTAATTTATACATTTGATTAGAGAAATATTGTTTATGGGTGATTTTACATGAGTAGTACAAATTCTGCCTCAGAAAGCCCTCTAAAAGACACTCTGTATCGATTTCTATGGGTTACAATGTTTGCATCAGACATTGGTGCTGCTATGCAAACTGTTGGATCTGGCTGGTTAATAACAACACTTTCCCCATCCCCTTTTGTTGTAGCACTTTTACAGGTGATGACAAGCCTCTCAATATTTCTGCTTGCACTTCCGGCAGGAGCCCTTGCAGATATTGTTGACAGGCGCAAGCTCTTCCTTGTCACACAATACTTTTCACTTGCAGTAGCCTCAATCCTAAGCATACTTACCTTTGGAGGTTTTACAACATCTTCAATTCTTGTTGTGTTTACCCTCTTGCTTGGCTTGGGTAATGCAATGAGCTTACCTGTCAATATCGTGATTCAGACTGATCTTGTACCTAAGAAAAAAGCTCTTGCTGCAATGACTTTGTTTAGTGTGGCAGTTTACATAGGGCTAGCAGTTGGTCCACTCCTTGGTGGTTTGATAGTTGCTGCCGCAGGACCATGGGCCGTATTTATGTTAAATGCACTTTCCTTTATTGGAGTAATATTATTTCTTCACAGATGGCGCAAACCGCAAGAACGTAAACTTCTTCCACCTGAACAAGTAATTGGAGCTATTCGTACAGGTTTGCAGTACATGCGTCACTCTTTGCATGTACGCGCACTCTTTGTTCGAGACTTTTCAATAACAATTTGCGGCAGTGCGCTTGTATCACTTTTGCCTCTAATCTCTCGTAACGAAGCAGGTTCTAACTCTATTCTTTTTGGAATTTTAATTGGTGCTTTTGGCATTGGCGGAATGATCAGCGGTTTGATAATAGTACCGCGGATAAAGATGATATCTATAGAAAAACGCGTAAAAAGTGCGTCAATTTTGTATGCGGCTGCAATGGCTATCTTGTCATTTCAGCATGACATCATCACCGTGTTTATTGGAATATTTGTAGTTGGAACTGCTTTGATTATTATAACATCAAGCTTGAATTTTGTTGCATACAATTCTGTATCATCATGGGTAAGAACACGAGTAGTCTCAGTTCATCAGCTGGTATATTGGGGCGGAGTAGCTATGGGTAGCATAGTATGGGGAATTGTTGCAGAAATCTGGGGAATTCCAACTGCATTACTTGCTGCATCCGTTGGGTTGATAATTGGTCTTGTCACCTCAACTCGCTACAAACTAAAGCCACTCACTGATGTAGACATGACTCCATCAATGCATTGGTCTATGCCGCGTGCGATGATTGACATTGATGAACACGAGGAGGGTTCAGTACTAGTAGAGATGGAGTTTCAAATTGATCCAGCTCGTTCGCAAGAGTTTGAATCTGCAATGAATAAAGTACGTTCTGTAATGCTACGTGATGGCGCAATCAATTGGGAATTATTTCATGATATTGAAAATCCAAGTCGCTATGTTATGATGTTTACCTCAGAATCTTGGACTGAACATTTACGCCAACATGAACGCATAACTAAAGCTGATCTGGTCATTGAGGAATACGCCAGATCATTCCACATTGGAAAAGATCCTCCGCGTGTCTCCCATCTTATTGGTGAGAATATCTCAAAACACAATCATAAAAAAAAGGAAGATAAAGTTTGATTTTTCTACAAAGGTGGGTCCAAAAATCAGACTCTAAAAACTGAAGGTGGGGAAGCAAAAACCTAAAAGCCGAGGGAGATAAATAAAAGATGGAAATGACAGAAAGCCCAGAACGGGATAAACTAAAGCAAGAAATTGAAGAACATCTCAAGGAAATAACCAGACAAGCAGAAAAACATAGAGTAGAACTTAAAACAAAACTTGAACAAATAGCCACACATGCAGAAAAACGCAAGAAAAATTGGAAAAAATCAGTGAAAGTTCTTGCTAAAGAAATCGACACCGAATCCAATAAACTGCATAAAGTTACAGATAAAAAAACAAATAAAATGATAAAAAAAATAAAAAAGGCTTTTGCATCACCACAAAACAAGTTAGGCGTTGTAAGAACAAAAGCTTCCGCTTCACCCCTACAGAATCAATGAAATAGGTTGGTGTGACAGGTTTCGGATTATTTCATAAAAAGAAACTGGCCTTTGAAAAAATAGAACTTTCTAAATCAAAAATAAATTCGGATGAAACTGCAACAATTACAGTTAATGTTAAAAACTTTAAGGAAAAAATGGATGATATTTCAGTAGTAACAAAAACTGAGGATACAAGTAATCAATATTTAATTATCAAGGAACCTTCAATCCGACTTCCATCCTTGGTTTTTCCCGATAGTAATACAGGAAATCACCAAATTACAATAAACCCTTACAATATTCCGATTCATAAAATGGAATTTAAGATAAACGTTGAAGTATACACAGATAATGCGAAAAAACTAATGCTCAAAAAAGAATTTGATTTAACTGTAAACAAAAAACAGGAGTAGAATCAGGATCTTAATAGATCCTAATCTATAATAAAACCTGAAGAAACCTAATAATAGATTTCTAATTTATAAATCACAAACGTATAGTGAGTATACAATTACAAATCAAAAATTGCAATCATCACACAGGTAATAGTTATGGGATAGTTGATGGAGTAATGATTCTATATAATGTATAACTAAATCATTACGATTAGAAAAATAGCTTATGAATATTTTCTTCTGTAATGTGAAGCTTGTAAAGCCGGTTCTTTTTTTGTATATAGATTTGATCATGCTCTTGAAATAATTCCAACAAACCATCTATACCTGCAGAGAGCAGGTCTGTTATTTGATATGGACAAAACACGAATCCTTTTGGTCTGCTTGCATTACATGCTTTTTCAATAGCAATTGCTTTTTTTAATGAACCATGGCTTGCAATATCTCCTGCAATAAAACCCATGCCACATATAAGATTGCCACCAGCAGTTTTTACTACCTTTTCCATGATTTGAGTAAAATAGCTGTTAATATTTTTTAATTCTGGATTATATGGAATTATTGTTCCATTAAACCATTTGCAACTCTCTAGAATCTTTATACCATGATGTGTTGGTGGGCCATAGTATGTTCTAAATAAAGTGCTATCCTTTGTAATGCGATCCATTGAACGCAGTAAATTGGAAAGAGAATCTTCATCAGAATACAAAATCAGATCATGTTTTTTTGGAATCTGGCTACTTTGTTGCAGCCATTTATCTACAGCGTCTTTTACAATAGAGTTTAGTGAAACTCCCATTTTATCTGCAATATCACCTAGCTCGGAGTATACCGCATCGTCAAAGCCTCGCACAAGTAAATCCCGTGCCATACCGAGTTATGATGCAACAAGTATATTAGTTTGATATCACGATATCACTTTGATAAGGCATATATTATGATATCATGATATCATAATTGTAAATATGACATATCTTAACTCCCACACTTTTCATTTACAGAAAATTTTGATCCAAATAAAGCAAGTTAATTATGATTATACTGATAACATTTTGGTTCTTGATGCACATATCAATTCTATAGGTAAATAACATGATAGATACTTCTAAGAGAGTGTTTTTGGCACCAAGTTGTATTAAAGATCAGGAAACACTTGGTCGCCTATTAAAAATTCTTGAGGGCTATAAAGTGCCACAAAATAAAATAATCAAAGGAATAGACATGGATATTCTATCCTCAGATGATTATCTGATTCGTTGCCTTGGTGAAGAAACACGATTATTTAAAATACAATTGACTTTACCGTTTGGATATACTACAAGTCTAGTAGGAAATCTATGACAATACTTGCCTTGACCTGATTCCATTTTAATTCTACTAAGATAGATAGCTCCTATCGAATTTTCTTACAAAAGTGGGCCCAAAATAACCCTAGGGAGTCTTAACAGAATCAAACTTTCCATGGATTTATTTAATTTCTATTTTTCATTATTTTCTGTAGTGAGCTGCAAATGTATTGGGGAGATCGCTTTTAACATCACTTACAAATTGTTGTCGTATCAAACTACCATAGACAACTAGATCTCGCGCAAGCATTTCTAGACGTGATTTTAATCTGGAGTTTGCAATTTTTCCATTTTCAAGGTCATCTTCGCCGTTTACTGAAATCCCATATGGTAAGCTCCATCCATAACACTGCCTCACAGCAGTTCTCATCTGATCCATTACTGTGAGACCTTTCTCATGTGACGCGCATATGTAACCAAATGTTTTTCCAGCAAATTCTGACCAAAAATAATCAAGAAAGTTCTTCATAGTTCCTGACATGGAGCCGTGATAATCTGGAGTAGCTAAAATGAAAGAATCTGCCCATTGCACATCTTCTTCTACTTTCTGAAGCTCCAAGCTTGATTGGTTCTCATTTGGATCATACAATGGCAAATTAGTTTGTTTCAAATCAAGTAATTTTGTTTGTGCACCTTGTTTTTTTATTAAATCCAAGGTAATTCTCAACGCAGCCGTACTTGAAGAGCCATCACGCAAGCTAGAGCCAACACCTAGAACTTTTAACGTCATAATTTTTCCTAGCGTCTATAGAGAATACTATTCTCTTCAAGCTGCAACGAAACTTGGATTGGTTTTCCGTTTCTGTTAATTGTCATTGTAATGCTATCACCTACGCGTTTTTTATGGATATGTGCAGAGATCTGGGAAGGTTCACTTACCTTATTTTCGTCTATTTCTTCAATGATGTCACCCTTTCTTATGTCAGCATTGTCGGCAGGGCTAAAGGGCTCTATTTGCATTACAATTGCACCCTCGTTTACAGGTAACCTATAATATCTTGCCAAGTTGCGAGTAACCTTCATTGATGTAATTCCAATCCATGGTCTTCTGACCCGACCTTTTTCTATTAATTCATTCAAGATTTCCTTTGCAGTATTTACTGGAACGGCAAATCCTATCCCTTGAGCATAAGGCATATTTGCCGTATTGATTGCAATAACCTCACCTGCTGTATTCACTAGTGGACCTCCGGAATTTCCAGGATTTATTGCGGCATCTGTCTGGATCAACTCTAGCATTCCATTTTCTGTTTGAATGCTTCTGTTAAGTGAGCTTATGATTCCAGATGTTACTGTTGGACCTCCAGTTAAACCAAATGGATTTCCTACTGCAAGTACTATCTGACCAACTTTGAGCTTGCCCGAATCACCAAGCCTGACTACTGGAACCTCTTCTTTTGTTTCTATTTTAATTACTGCCAAATCAGTTGGTGGATCAACTCCAACAACTTTTCCATTGAATACTCTGCCATCAGACAAAGTCACTCGTAGTCTTTCCGCATCGTCTATTACGTGATAGTTGGTAAGTACGTAACCATCATCATTAATTATTACTCCAGAGCCAACCCCTTGCATTGGAAACACTCTAAACAACTGATCATGAACCATTCTTACACTTGCAATGTTTACAACATTTTTGCTGATCTTTTCTACGGCTTTAACTAGAATCTCTTCAACATCAGGGATTATTTTACTTGAACCTCCACTTTGATTGATTGCGTGTTTTTGCATTGTGATTCCATGCTCTATGTACAATCATACTAGATATTTTGACGAGGTAATGAAAAACCTAGTCACATGATACACAAAACTCTCTTAACTTACTCATAGTTAATCTAATTCCTTCTAGTTAACTTTCCAATTTAAGTACTTACCTTTGTATAGTTAATATGATGAAAGAAAGTACATTTACAAGGATGGATGAAGTAAGCTTTCCAGAAAACATCTTAAACATCACAAATGTGCATGATAAACCCAGACCTAATGATTACAAGGTTCTTGATGTCCTCAGCGAGAACAATTCGGTCTATACTTTTAGTGGAATTATGAGAAAAATTGGTATGCATCAAGAGACGCTCTCACGTTCTCTTTTGAGGCTTGTTGAACAAGACCTTGTGCAAAAATCACAAAACGGATACAAACTAAGCAAAAAGGGGGCCATCTTGAAAAAACAAACAAGATCAGAGACCCACTATACACCAATCCTTAGGGCATATTTGCCATCTGAGGTAGGTGTAACCAAATTAGTTGATGACATGGCAGGAAGGTGGTTCAAAAACCTAAGATGGATAGGGATGGTAGGGGACAAAGATGAGCATTTGTTACAATGGATAGACGAGTCGGGGTTATTCCAGATTAATTTGAGAATCGTACCAAACTCTATCATCATTGAAACCAGCGCAAAAAAAGACAAGCAAGTAACCTTGGCATTGATCAGTGTATCTAGAATTGTTGAAGAGGTTTTCAAGTCAATTCTTAATCTTCAACCTGGACCTGTTGTTAATTTTACAAACAATGTCCTAGCAAATTGATGTGACCAACTTGTACAATTCACAGTCAACTAATAGCATGAATTTCATATTATTAGCAAGGAGTGATAAGAAAATTTGAAATTCTATATTGAATTTGAACCATGCAAAGAATGCAAATCTATGATTAGAGAGTTCAACGAAAACTCAGACGAAACCCAAACACAAGAAGACTCTAAAAAATTTTTACGACACATAACATACAATCACAGCGAGATTACACAAGCCATAGTTGAAGATTTCCCAAAGCAAGTAAAAAAAGAAGAATTTTCCTGGTTTCAATAAAATCTTTCTAATCTTCTTCTCCAATAATGGTATACTAGCCATGTTGGTAAACTGATTTTTCAAATTCTAGAAAGAGATCTTGTGAATTAGTTTAACACCTGTCTTTAAAATGGTACCCAGTCAGCTATTGAGAAAGTCCAGCAGTGCAGAGTTTACTTCGTCTGCATGTGTCCATGATATACAATGTGGCCCGTCCTTTATGACCAATAGCCGAGCACCTTTGATCATCTTTGCTGTTCGTGCTCCTGATGCCGACAGGGGAACAATACGATCCGCATCACCATGAATGACAAGAGTTGGCACGTCAACTCGTAACAGATCTTTTCTAAAATCTTCATGCCAAGTAGGTACACAAGCATAGCTTGCTGTTGCAGACGCACTAGCAGCTACATTCCAACATGCTTGGACTGTCTGTTCGCTTACTCTCTTGCCTATCAGCAAATCAGTATTGAAGAAATTCTTGAAGAACTCGGTAAAGAACGCATAACGATCAGTTGCTACTGCTTTTTGGATCCCATCAAAGACATCTTGGTCCACACCTTCAGGATTATCTGGAGTTTTAAGCAAGAAAGGTGGAACACCACCTATGAAGACTGCTTTTTTCACGCCTTTGGATCCGTACTTTCCAAAGTATCGAGCAATCTCGCCACCTCCCATTGAAAAGCCAACCAGAGAAAAATCATGTAGCCCCAGATGTTTCACAAGTTTATGAAGATCTTCGGCGAAGTTATCATAGTTGTAACCTGTTGTCGCCTTGCTTGAGTTACCAAAGCCTCTGCGATCATAAGTGACGACACGAAACCCAGCGTTAAGCAAAGTTGGAATTTGCTTTTCCCACGAAGCTCCGCTTAGCGGGTACCCGTGGATGAGCACAACTGGTTTCCCAGATCCGTGATCTTCATAATAGAGATCAATTGAACCCGAGTTTTCCTTGCCAACACTCACAAACGGCATTATCTACATCGTACCTCAATTTTTGGCACAACCATCTGGCTAATAAATATGGCAGTGGGCAAATCATTCCACTTTTCTGATGTTATTCTTTTTTGGTATTGCAGTATTTTTTCCAATTAAGATCTGCGTCTTTACACCTTTTTTGTTAAGGTCTACTATAGTTTTGGCTTCGTCAGAAAATCCTTGGGTGCTCATTAATTTGAATTGATTTTTGGTACGGGATTCCATCTTTTACAAGATTCGAACTTGGAATCTTATATTTTATAAGACGTTGTTGCACAAGATAGCATGGAGCACAAAGATTGCAAGACCTAAACAAAGGAAGCAACATTGACAATGTCTTGCTTGAGCATTTTGAACGAGAGATTTGGAGCAAGGTTCCTCATTTAGAAAAAAAACCAGATGGTATAAGGGTTGTCAACACAACACCTCTAATTGATATTACTGAAGATTTGAAAGAATGTGCAAAAAAAGTATACGGCCTCAATCTTGACGATAAGGAACTGCGAGTTTTCGGCAAATTCGATTCAAACTTGCTAGCAGGCTCGATAAAAGTAAGACCGGCAGTCCATATAGTCCATGATGCAATTGTTACAGGAAAGATCAGACATGGACAGAAAATAATTGAAGCAACCTCTGGTAACTTTGGAATCGCTCTAGGACAAATAGCAAAGCTTGGTCTTGATGTTATTACAATAGTTTCCAGAAAGCTTCAAGAAGGAGTCTTTGAGGAGTTGAGAAACGGAAAAACACGTATCATAAATCTTGACATGGATATTTGTCCTGCTCCAGGAATGAAGGACAACCCTAATCTTTTGGTTGCCAAAGCAACAGCTTCTAACATTCGCACACAGCTCTCTGAATTGGGATTTGACCCTACCATTTTTGATAGATCAAGTTCTGAGGTACAAGAAATTCTTGCAAGACAGGATATCATAAACTTGGCAAAGCTTCTTGCAAAGAT